>JAKSPG010000044.1 GCA_024405075.1 Elusimicrobiaceae bacterium
CTAACTAAAGTGAGGGGATACGTATGGAAAAGAAAAGTAGTTTGTTGGGCCGTTTGGACGTAAAAGCGTTTACGTTAATTGAGTTATTGGTAGTAGTTTTAATTATCGGCATTTTGGCCGCGGTGGCTTTGCCGCAATACCAAAAAGCAGTAGAAAAATCGCGCATGGCAGAGGCTGTTATAATAACAAAAAAAATTGCAGAAGCTCAACAACGCTTTTTCCTGGCTAACGGACGCTATGCAACTTTTGAGGAAATGTATGTATTGGGTATAGATATTCCTCATACAAGAACAGTCACTGTGGATGGTCAAAGGCGACTACTTACCAGAGATTTTTACTATACGTGCCAGGGAAGTGAGGCTGGGGAAATTGCGGTGGGGCGGTTAAATCAAACAGCGGACTATTGGTTTTCTGTACAGGCAAGTTCTCCCAACGTAGTACGGTGCGGGTATAGTTCAGCTCGGGTAACTGCCTTGCGGAAGAAATTGTGCGATGAGTATAACCAAAAAGGAACACTCTAAATCAAACACCCCCGCGTTTGCTTGTGTGGCGAGTCGCGGGGGTGTTCTTTTCCACTTTTACGTCTAACTTATTTTCCTTTTTTATGTTTGACGGGTTTGCCGTAATAGGCTTTTAAGAACAGGTCCTTAATTTCGCTAATTAAAGGATAGCGCGGATTGGCTCCCGTGCATTGGTCATCAAACGCCAACTCGGAAAGTTTATCTACGTTAGCCAAAAAGTCCTTTTCCGCAATGCCGTATTCTTTTAAAGAACGCGGAATATTCAGCTTGCGTTTTAAACGCTCAATCATATCAATTAACTTTTGAATTTTGGCATCCGTATTATTACCGAGTTTATGTTCCGGTACTAAATAATCTATGATTTTGGCATAGCGTCCTTTCACAAACGGATAGCGGTACTGCGGATACAAGCCCTGTTTGGTGGGTTTGTCTGTCGCGTTGAACTCAATCACATACGATAAGAGCATCGCGTTGGCAAGTCCGTGTGGTACGTGGTACATCGCACCCAACTTGTGCGCCATGGAGTGACACAAACCTAAAAACGCATTTGCAAATGCCATGCCGGCTACGGTGCCTGCGTAGTGCATTTTTTCGCGTGCGTTAATGTCTTTGGCTCCTAAGGTGTAGGAACGTTCCAAATACTTAAATACAAGGCGCATGGCTTCCAACGCTTGTCCTTCGGTAAAGTTGGTAGAGAAAATAGACGTGTACGCTTCAATGGCGTGGGTGAGTACGTCCAACCCCGAATAAGCCGTTAAACTTTTGGGCATACCGAGTACAAATTCCGGGTCAATAATTGCCATGTCGGGGGTTAAGGCATAATCGGTAATGGCGTATTTAGTGCCTGATTTTTCGTCAGTAATAACGGTAAAAGGCGTTACTTCCGAACCGGTGCCGGACGTGGTGGGAATCGCCACCATGACTGCTTTTTTCCCAAGCGGTGGTGCGGCGTAAATGCGTTTGCGGATATCCATAAAGCGCATGGCGATATCTTCAAAGCTGGTGTCGGGGTTTTCGTACATCAGCCACACCATTTTGGCTTCGTCCATGGCCGAGCCGCCGCCCAACGCGATAATTAAATCCGGCTGCCAAGATTTAGCAATTTCCAGTGCTTTAGTGACGTTGGAAATGTCCGGGTCTGGTAGTACGTCGGAAAATACGCGGAACTTAATATTCAAATTTTCCAGCACGTCTGCTACCGTGCGTACATGGCCCAGTTGTTCCATGGTCTTATCGGTTACAATATAGGCGCGCTGTTTGTCTTTTAGTTCTTCCATGGCTTGCGAAAGCGCGCCGCGTTTGAAGTAAATTTTAGAGGGGACTTTGTACCAGTACATATTTTCGCGGCGCTCGGCCACAGATTTGATATTCATAAGATGTTTGACTCCGATATTTTCACTGACTGAATTGCCGCCCCACGAGCCGCAACCCAGCGTTAAAGAAGGGGCCAGTTTGAAATTATACACATCTCCGATAGCCCCTTGGGAAGACGGGATATTGATCAATGTCCGTGCGGTGGGCATGTCCTGGAATTGGTCAATGTGGTCTTCGTTTGTTTCGTCGGTATACAATACCGAGGTATGTCCCGCGCCGCCGTACAAAATTAAATCACGCGCCAGGGTAACGGCGTGATTGAAATCGTCGGCCCGGTAAAATGCCAGCACCGGCGAAAGTTTCTCGCGTGCGAAGGGTTCGCTATCGGAAATTTCGCTGGCCTGTGCAATTAAAATTTTGGTATGCGGGGGGACTTTTATCCCGGCCATTTTGGCAATTTGCACGGCACTTTGCCCGACAATAGCGGGATTAAGTTGATTGCCTTTTACAATGGTTTGTGCCAATTTTTGACGGTCCTTGCCCGTTACAAAGTGGCAGCCGCGTAAGGTAAATTCTGCTTTTACTTTTTGGTAAACTGCACTCTCTACGATGACAGCTTGCTCGCTGGCGCAAATCATGCCGTTGTCAAAAGTTTTGCTCATAATGATGGAGCTGACGGCCATTTTAATATCGGCTGTAGCGTCGATAACAGCAGGGGTGTTTCCCGCACCTACGCCAATAGCCGGCTTGCCGGATGAGTAGGCTGCGTGCACCATGCCGGGCCCGCCGGTGGCTAAAATTAAGTTAATGTCCGGGTGTTGCATGAGGGCATTGGAAAGCGTAGTAGTTGGGTTTTCAATCCAGCCGATAATGCCTTTGGGCGCTCCGGCGGCCACGGCGGCCTCTAATACCAGCCGGGCGGCTTCTATGGTGCATTTTTTGGCACGCGGGTGGGGGGAAAAAATGATACCGTTACGCGTTTTAAGTGCGAGCAGACTTTTGAAAACAGCGGTGGAGGTGGGGTTCGTGGTCGGAATCACGCCGGCAATTACGCCAATCGGCTCGGCCACTTGGCGATAACCAAATGCATCATCGTCAGAAAGGATGCCACATGTTTTGGTGTCTTTATATTGGTTATAAATGTATTCGGAAGCAAATTGGTTTTTAATTACCTTGTCTTCCATTACACCCATGCCGGTTTCTTCTATCGCCAATTTGGCTAGCCAGATGCGGTGTTGGGCCGCGGCAATGGCGGCTGCACGGAAAATTTTATCTACTTGTTCCTGCGTAAACGTAGCGTAAGTGCGTTGGGCCTTTTTTACGTTGGCTACAATCCGGTCCAGTTTTTTTAATTCAGTAGCATCGGTCGTTTTCGGTGTTGGTTTGGTTGTTCTACCCATGTGTTTTCCCCCATTAAAATTCCTGTACAGATATTTTATCATCTAAAGGGTATGTTTGGGGCTTTTAATATAAAAACGGACGTAAAAACAAATAAAAAGACCTAGGCCTTTTTTCGGGGATATCCTGGGACTTTTGACCCTTATCGTTACACGATTTGTTATGTAGAATGAGAATATGGAAGATTATAAAAAATGTTTTTTATACATAGGTTGTACCGTGCTGTATTTATCCGGTGCAACGACGTGGGGGCAAAGCATAATTAGGCAGGCCGGGAAGGCCGCTGCTGACGTGCCGCGGTTGGAAACGCAGGCAGTCGGCGGGTTATCCGGCAACTACTGGGAAAGGAGCCTGTTTGCGGGAAGCCAGGGCAGCTTGCGTGCCCAGTTGGAAAGGCAAGCGGCCCAAGCTATGGCGGCAGCCGAGCAGCACCGTTTGGCTTTTGACGGAGCACAAAGTATTTTTAGAGCGCAGTCAATGTCGGCATTGAATTCGGCGGGCTTTTCTGGTACGGTTTTCAAAACGACGTATGAAGGGCAGGAAAAGATATACGGGGTGATTGCCGCGCATGCGCTGTCTACTAAGTGGGGAGATGCGCAGCATGTGGGGCAAGTTTTTTTGGGCAAGGTATACGTCGATGGAAAGTTTGTAACTGTGCCCATGAAAGTAGTACAGATTAGTTCGCCCATGATGCTGGATCTGGCGTTAGTGGAAATGCGTAAGCAGGATGAAAAATTATTTGTTCCTTTCTCATTAAGTCATCATACTTCCGTGCAAGTGGGGGATAGACTCTCGCTGCGTGGGTTTACGCATGTAAAAGTGAGCGACTGGCACATACTGCAGCTGTCGCACCTATCCGATTTACAAGTAACGGACAACACCCCCTTTACGTTAAGGGCGTCGTTGGCCGGCAACTGGCGAGAGCGTGCGGGAATATGCGGTGGGGTTTGGTTAAACCAGGATAATGAACTGGTGGGGATTCACGTGGGGAGCGTATCTCACAATCCGCAAGATATCGGCTTTGCTACCCATGTTAAATCTTTAGTGCAGGCGCACAACAATCAGGGAGAAGGATTTTTTCCGTTTGAGTTAAATGGAAAAAAAGTAATAGATTTGCGGGTGGATGAATATATCCCGGAATTTGAATTGTTTGACGCGGGTAATAACCGGTTGCTTCGGTGGCAATTTACGTACAAGTTTTCGTATGGGGACTTAAAAGCAGCTATTAATGAGTGGTCACCCCGGTACCTGGAGTTCACTGTCCGCCGGGCATATTGGAACAAAGGCAATAACGCCAGCCGTTTAGTACAAAACCCGCAAGCGAAACTGGATCGGTACAGCACGACATACCGTTACGATTTAAAAGAAGAAAAAATGGTCGGGCAGTACCAAAAAGCTACTTTTACAAATTATGTGCGGGGGCTGTTTCATAAAGAGCCGAAACGGCCATTTTAAAAAAACGGTTAAACGGAGTGTGACCGTATGCAAAAAAATAAATGGGTATTGAAAATAAGTGTGTTAATCGTTGGAATTTTACTGGCCATGCCGGCGTTGGCACAGCGTTCGTTGGCACAGGCAAGCGGGCGGGTTATGTCTTTGTCCACGAGAGTGTCGGCGGGGGGAGGGTTTTCCCGTTTTACAGAATCGGTTTCACGCGCCATGCCAAAGGAGTGGTTGTACCAACACCGCTCACCGATGCCGGAAAATATGGGTCCGATGGATAACAGCACGTTTCAGGTGCGCGGGAACAATCCTAACAACCTGCAGATTATGACGGGTACGGTTTTTCAGTTGTCGCGTAACGGACAAAAAGAAATTTTCGGTGTGATTGCGGCACACGCCATAGAAGATGCCCCGGTAGGACGTTTTTTTACGGCAGAAGCTTATTTGGATGGGAAATTTATCCCCCTGCGGGCCGAAATTGTGCAGGTTACTCCCACCGCTACGTTGGATTTAGCGTTGGTTTCGTTGCGGGGAGCCGAGAGCTTGTTTGAGCCGCTTGATTTGGCTACGCGGCCGGTGCAACTGGGGGAAACTTTGCAGACCCAGGGGTTTGCCCGCTATAAAGTAGCTTTCTTGCCTGGGCGGCATGTCATAGACAATACATTATTTTCACTGCGTACAGATATGCTATATTCCCGCCGGGAACGCCCCGGCTTGTGTGGAAGTCCTGTATTTAGAACATTGCCCGGCCCCGAAGGCGCAGCACCAACGTACGAATTATTGGGCATTCACACGGGCAGTACGCATGGTGCGATGATACAAGAAGATGTCGGCTATGCGACGCATGCCCAATTTTTACCCACCTTGGTGGAGGCCTATTATAACAATGGACAGGCCACCTATCCGTTGGTACTGGGCGAACGTACGTTGACTGAACTAAATGTGGACGAATTTGTTTCCTTACTGACTTTAAAAGATGAATCCGGCCGTGAACTTTGGCAACGCTCCGTAGCGGATAGCAAATTCCCCTACCGCACGTTAGAAAAAGCCATACAGGATCATCCGGCACGGTATTTGGAATTATCTATTAGCCGTGTTGTATTGAATGGCGACCACTTAGTGGAAAGCCAAAAAACGCTGCGGCAAGTAGTGTACGATTTGCAAGAAAATAAACAAGTAGAACGGCCGTAATTTACTATGCATAAATTCCTTTTGAGTGTGGTTGGCGTTTGCGTGTTGTGCGGACCGGTTTGGGCACAACGGGAGCTTGTAACAGGCAGCACCGGCGCAGCCCGTGTAGCCGCGTCGCAGGTAAGTTCTTCGGCGGAGTCGCTGGGGGACGCTGTTAAAAAGGCGTTTGCGCAAACACAGATAGCTCCACATATTCATGCGTTTCAAAATAGCGTGTTTTATGTTCGGGCTCGTAAAGGCAACAGAGCTTTTTCCGGCAGTGTGTTTGAAGTGGAGATAGACGGTCAGAAAGAGATATATGGTGTGATAGCGGCTCATTCACTGGCCAGACAACCCGTAGATTTGCTCACAGCCCAAGTAGCTGATTATACCGTACACCGAAATTTCCTATTACACATGATAGATAAAGACGGCCGCCCACATCAGTTGTCGGGAAAAGTTGTCTGGTTGTCCTCCCCATTGATGTGGGACGTGGCACTCGTGAAGTTTAGTGACGAAGATGCCAAATTGTTTAGGCCATTTACACTCACCACACAGTTGCCGGCCCGGGGCGAACAGGTACAAACCCGTGGGTTTGTTAGAGATTTGTCCGTATATATTCCGAATCGCCAAGTGGTGGCGTTTTCTCCGCTGTCTGTTCGCACCACCATGCCTATTGCGCGCGAGGACCGAACCGGGTTATGTGGAAGCCCCGTGTTTAGACAACGTCCCTATGTAGCGGGGGAAGAACCGGTATACGAAATGCTCGGTATGCATACCGGTAGCGCGTGGGAAGAAGGCGGATTGGAGGAAGAAGACATTGGTTATTTTACCCCCGGTAGTTTCTTGCGGGATTTTGTGTTAGATTATCGTACCCAAGGCGAGGTAAATTTCCCTGTTCGTCTAAAGGATACGGATATGTTTTCTTTAAAATCTAATGAACATATCAAAAGTATGATCTTGTTTGACGATGAAAAAAGACGGATCGGCTGGTATACATTTGAGGAAAAATTTTCGCATCGGAAAATGGAATCGCTGGTAGATACGTTTGGACCTCATTATATTGAGTTTATTATAGAAAGGATGGAGTGGTCGCACGTCAACCCGGATTTTTGGGAATTTGATTCTCGTGCCCGTCGTGTAACATACGATTTAAAAGCCCGCAGCACGGTGTGGCCCAACCTGTAAAATTTTCTTTTTCGCTTGTCATCAAAAAAGGGCCTAGGACCTTTGGACCGTTCCTACTGGGACTTTAGACCCTTGGGTTTCCACGTATTTTATCTATAATAAGAGTATGAAAACACGTACTCGTTGTTTAATTTCTTTAGGTTTTATTATATGTGTTGCCGTCTCGCTTCGCGCGCAAGGTTTGAGCGAGCTGGGCAAAGGGCTTGAAGCCAGTACCCGGGCGGCAAGCACGGTGATGAGCGGTGTGCAGAGCGGAATGATGTCCGAGTACCGTGTTACGCCGCGGCATGTTGAAAAATACGTTTCCAAACAACTTTCCAACATGCAATTATCTTCTATCCGGCCAACTATTGCATTGCCGGACCCCAGTGTACAATTTAGTATTTTCCAGGCCATTGCACCTGGGATAGATGCAGAAAAGGCAAATGTATTTTCCGGCACGGTGTTTACAGGAAAAGACGGAAATATGTACGGCGTTATACCTGCCCACTCGCTAGCCCATAGCGAGGTGGACCGCGCGTTGCCGCGTCATTTTAACATACGTATCTACCGTGACGGTTACCAACTAGATATCCCCGCCCACGTAGCTGTGGCCGGAGCCGCCAGTATGTTGGATTTGGCGTTGGTTGAAATTCCGCAAGAAGCTACCAGTTTGTTTAAGCCCGTTGAAATTGATCGCCGGTTAATTCAAAGAGGAGACGAGTTTGCTACGTATGGTTTTGTAAACGGCCAGTTGGTGTATATGCCCACGCGGAGGGTGAGTTCTCAAACAGCGGTCGCGATTCGTACGAATATGCCTTTGCCGCGTGATCACCGCGCCGGGTTGTGCGGTGCTTTGGTGCGGGATGAAGCCACGGGTAACATGGTGGGAGTTCATATCGGCAGCCGGCCGATACATACAGATTCTCGGGCAGTTTTCGGAAGAGAAGGCCTCTACATAAATAGAAGACGTTTGAGTTCCGAAGATAACGACATCGGATACGTGGCCCCGGTGTTTGAAGCAGATTTGTTGGTGGATGCTTACCATAACAACGGGGAAGCGTATTTCCCGTTTCAGTTAAATGGGCATACGTTACTGGATTTGCGATTAGATGAATATATTTCGTATGTCAAATTATTAGATGAAAATGGAAAACAATTGTGGCAACGCGGGTTTGAGTTTAAATTCGGTTATATTGCGGTGGAAGAACAGATTAACGCATTGTCTCCGCGCTATATTGAGTTTACCGTCCGTCGGGCCCAATGGGACGCGCAAAACCCCGAGTTTTACCGCGAAATGCGTAACAAATACGACAAAACACGCATGACGTACCGCTATGATTTCCAAGAAGGGAAAATCGTGTTTATGTCAAAATCCAAACAATAAAAAGTTCGTTTCCCGTTTATAAATTCCCGGTTACTTTTGACCGGGAATTTTTTTAGGCAACCTGCTTTCCTTGGATAAAAGTAGCCAATGGGGTAAAATCTGTTTTGAGTAAAGTAATATCGGCCCAAAAACCGGGACAGAGTTGTCCGCGATTTTCCAACCGTACCAACCGGGCCGGGTTGGTGCTTGCGCAACGCGCCGCTTGCGGTAGCGGATAGCCAAAATCTACCAGGTTTTTTATTCCTTGGGGCATAGTTAGGGCCGAGCCGGCAATCACGCGGTCGCTGCTTCGTTTCCACACGCCGTTTTCAAAAATTACAGCATCGCCGTTAGCGATAAACGGCCCTTGCGCTTGTGCCGTGGGGGAAAGCGAGTCAGTTACCAACACGATGTTATCACCTGTTTTTACGTGGCGCAGAAACGAAACAATTTTAGGATGCACATGTACGCCATCTGCAATAATTTCGCACGATACGTCCGGGCACATCAGCACGGCTCCGGCCGCGCCGGGAGCCCGTTGGGTAAAAGGACTCATTGCATTAAACGCGTGCGTGGCGTGCGTGACGCCGTGCCGTACACCGGCTATAAATTCTTCGTACGTGGCGTTGGTGTGTCCGGCTTGTACGAGGATGTGATGTGCTAAACAAAAATCAATTACAGGTCCAATATTTTCTAATTCCGGTGCTAGCGTAAGCACGGCGATTTTTCCGTTGGCGGCGCGGTAAAGTTTTTCCAACACCGTTACATCGGCCGGGACGATATCCTGCGGTTTCATCGC
>JAKSPG010000045.1 GCA_024405075.1 Elusimicrobiaceae bacterium
CGATTTTATCAAAAAGCTCATGACGATGGGCATTTTCGCCACGATTAACCAACGCCTGGAAAAAGACATGTTGGAACTGACTGTAGACGAATGTGGTTTCAAAGCGGAACTGGCCGAGGAAGAACTAACACAAGAAACGCTGGCACTTATGGAAACGGAAGACGACCCGGCGTCCCTCTTGCCACGCAGCCCTGTTATTACCATTATGGGGCACGTAGACCATGGTAAGACCAGTTTGTTGGATGCCATCCGCAAGTCTAACGTCGTAGCCGGTGAAGCAGGGGCTATCACCCAGCACATCGGTGCCTACCGCGTTAAAGCACCGCGCGGTGTGCTCACCTTGTTAGACACGCCCGGCCATGAAGCTTTTACCGCCATGCGTGCGCGCGGAGCACAAGCCACAGACATTGTGGTACTGGTTGTATCCGCCACCGACGGCATCATGCCGCAAACCATTGAAGCCATGGAGCACGCCAAAGCAGCCAAGGCCCCTATCATTGTGGCCGTCAATAAAATTGATTTACCCGGTGCCAATCCGGACCGCGTGAAACAAGACCTGGCTGCCCGCGGCCTCGTGCCGGAAGAATGGCAGGGAAATACCATTTTTGTAGACATATCGGCCAAAAAGCACATCAATATTGATAAGTTGCTGGAAATGATTGCCTTACAAGCCGAAATAATGGAACTCAAAGCCAACCCGGACCGACCGGGTGTGGGTGTTATTTTGGAAAGCAAGCGCGACAATAAACGCGGCGTGGTGGCCACGGTACTGGTACAAAAGGGGACCATGAAAGTGGGCGACCCGTTTATCGTAGGAACAAACTACGGCCGCATCCGCGCGCTGATTGACGAAAATTCCCAACGCTACCAAAAAATCGGCCCGAGCGTTCCGGCGGAAATTTTGGGCATCAACGGCGAGCCGCCACAAGTAGGCGATACGCTTTACATCATGTCCAGCGAAAAAGAAGCCCGCTATGCCGCCGAAAAACGCAAATTGGCGCAAAAAGAAGATTCACAAGCACACCGCAAGCAAGCCTCATTAATGGGCCTGGCTAAAACAGAAGAAAATGCTAACTCCGTCAAAAAATTAAGCTTAATTTTGAAGGCGGACGTACAAGGCTCCATTGAAGCCATTAAAGATGCCCTCTTGCGCATCCCGTCGGACGAAGTAGAAGTAGACATTATTCTTTCCGCCCCGGGGAACGTAAACGAATCGGATATTTTGCTGGCCAAAGCATCTAACGCGGTAGTCATCGGGTTTCACGTAGATGTGGAAAACAAAGCCCAGGCCGAAGCCGAACGTGAGGGAATTGAAATCCGCCGCTATACCATTATCTTTGAACTGCTTGAAGATATTAAAGCTGCCATGGAAGGGTTGTTAGAACCCGACGTGGTGGAAACGGTTATTGGTACCGCTACCATTAAAAAAGTAATGAAGTTAAGCTCCGGCTTGATTTCCGGTTCGCTGGTGGAAAGCGGCACTATTTTCCGCGGGTACGAAGTACGCGTCAAACGCAACGGCGAAGAAGTCGGCCATGGTAAAATCGGCGGGCTGAAACGCTTCAAAGATGACGTAAAAGAAGTGGAGAAAGGCTACGAGTGCGGCATTTTAATTGAAGGATTTAAAGGTGTTGCCGAAGGTGATACAATTGAATGTTTCAAGAAAGAAAATGTAACGCGCAGAATTAAAATGTAGTCCTGCGGACAGGCAGTTCGGCCTTCAACCGTCTACTATTGCAACCGCAAACTTCTTGTTATACGGATGCCCTGTGCTAATTGCACAGGGCTTTTTATGCCCTACCGAGTATTGTAGCAATTGCGGTTGTTTTAACTAAAAATAAAGTCATCCCAAACCGCCGCACTACCTTGCAAGCGGCGCCACGCAAGGTAGTAATGCGAAGTCTGGTTATAGTGATTTGAAATCTTTCCACATACGTCGTTATCGTGCTACTCCGTAACAACCAGAGAGGAAAATCCTGAATCAAGTTCAGGATGACACCTTTTTTCCTGATAAAGGAATTCCAACCCACACAAAAAAAACACCCCACGCAAAGCGCGGGGTGTTTGTACTAACTAAATACTTATTTCAACAAGCCCGAAGAATTGTTGGCAATAGCTTTACAAGTCTTTGAAGCCGTTGTGGCGCTAGCAGCCGGAGCGGCCGTATCGGTAGAAGCACCGCACCAGCGGGTAATGGTACCATCAGTAGCAATGGTCATCCAAATGACATACGCCAAATCGCCCGTGGCATCTGTACCGTTATTTTGGCGGGTAGCTTTTGCCTTAAAAGGCGAGGTGGCAGTCACTTCCAATTTGAACTTATTGGTCGTAGTAGACGACGTGGTAGCAGAACCCACACCCGGCAATTGCACATCCAACAAGCTCAAGTCGTTGGTAAAAGAACCGGTAGACATTTGGTAGATTTGTTCGGCAGTTGCCAAATCGCCCAGCATTTGAATAGCTTCGCTTGCGCGGGCTTTTTCTACTGCTTTGGTGTATTGCGGCAAAGCAATAGAAGACAAGAGCCCGATAATCAGTACCACAACTAACAATTCAATCAAGGGAAAACCTTTTGTCATACGTGTTCTCCTAGGTTAAGATACAAAGCCTTAAACAGGCTCCTTTATAGTTTACCCTGTTTTAAAAAAAATTTCAAGTATTTTTTTGGGGTCTTTAAAACCCAAAATGGTATAATGAGAGTATGATAGACCGCATAAAACGATTAGAAACCTTATTATTAGAGGAGATAAACACCCTCGTATCCAAAAAAGCGGCCAATGGCGACTTTGGCGGCTTTGTAACTATTACCGCCGTACACGTCACCAAGGACCTGTCCGCGGCTAAAGTATTTTTCTCGGTATTCGGTAGTCCGCAAGACCGCCAAAAAACACAAGCCGCCCTTAACCTGCTACGCAAAGAAATCGGTGCGCAACTGCGCGGGCGGTTACACGTAAAACGTATCCCGTCTTTTTCGTTTGAATACGACGACACACCCGAGAAAGCTTCGCGTGTAGAGGCAATTTTCCAAGTGATTGAAAAGGAACACGAACATGGAAAATAAATTCCACAGTTTGCAACAAATTTGGAAAGCTCTACAAGACGGAAAAAATTTTTTTGTGGCCGGACACCTCAACCCGGACGGGGATTCTTTGGGGTGCACGCTGGCGGTCACGTCGTTACTTAAGCGGCTTGGTAAGACGGTCTACGCTTATGCGGCCCCGGCTATCGGCGACGATTTAAAATTTTTGCCCGGTCTATCCGAAGTACACGTGGGTCAACTCCCCCTCAATCCGGACTTTGACACCGTTCTTTTGCTGGAATGTTCCGACCGGCAACGCGGCGGCGATTTGGAAAGTATCCTCCGCCCCGCCAAAACACTTATTAACATTGATCACCACCTGGTAAGCGACGCGTACGGCCACGTCAATCACATTGATTCGGGCGCGTCCTCTACCGCAGAGATTATTTTTCAATTATTTGAAGAATCCGGCGTAGAGGGTTTTTTGCCTACACCCGACGAAGCCACTTGTCTCTATACTGGGTTGGTAACCGATACGGGCCGTTTCGTCCACTCCAACACATCTGCCGAAGCCCTACGGGTGGCATCAGCTCTGGTTGCATTAGGGGCGGATATCCAACAAATCAACCAGGTTATTTACTTTACCAAATCGTACATTGAATTAAAACTGTTGGGTCGTGCGTTGGAAAAGATGGAAATGCGTTTTGACAACAAGTACAGCCAAATCATTTTAACTAAACGCGATTTTGAAACCTTTGGAGCCACGCCCGCCCAAACGCAGGGAATTGTCAGTCAGCCCACGATGATCCCCGGTGTAGAAATTTCGGCCCTGATTAAAGAAGAACCTGATAAAGTATCCGTCAATTTACGCTCCCGCGGTAACGCTGACGTAAGCCGTATCGCCCAGCAGTTTGGCGGCGGCGGACACGCGCGGGCCGCTGGGTTTAAGGTGACGGGCAAATCCGTTGGCGAAGTGACAGATGCCTTGGCCGAAGTGGTGCAGCATGCCGTTAGAGAATTACGCTAACTCCGCGCCAAGTGGACTGTTACTGATAGATAAACCGAAGGATTTTTCTTCGCACGATATTATTGCCATTTGCCGCCGGATTTTAAAAATAAAAAAAATCGGCCATAGCGGTACGTTAGACCCCATGGCCACCGGGCTGCTGTTACTGCTGATCGGACGGGAAGCCACCCGCCAGCAAGCGCAGTTTTTAAAGTTAGATAAGGTATATACGGCCGTTCTTTCCCTGGGACAGGAAACCGATTCCTGGGATGCTTACGGCACGGTGGTAGCGCAAAAGTCGGTTCCGCCGCTTACACAAACGGATGTGGCAAACGCCGCACAAAAATTATCCGGTATGCTCCGACAACCGATTCCCTTTTTCAGTGCTAAAAAAATCAACGGCTCGCCCATGTACTCGCTGGCCCGGCAAGGCCAAAAATTGGAACGACGCTATAACGAAGTTTCGGTTACGTGGCAGCACGTACGTTTAGTAGACCCACAAACGGTGGAGTTTACGGTGCATTGTTCGTGCGGAACATATGTACGATCGTTGGGGTATTTGCTAGCCGAACGGTTAGGCACCACCGGGCACTTAACGCAACTGCGGCGGCTTCGGATAGGGCCGCACGACGTGGCAGACGCCTTTGACGGAAATTTGCTCAAACAAACACCGCCCGAAGTATTATTTCAGCGGATGAAAACGTTGCTATGAAAACGAAAGCGAAATATTTTATTACCATCGGAACTTTTGACGGCGTACACGTCGGGCATCGCTTTTTGCTCGCCCAATTGGAAAAACTGGCCGTCAACTACCGCCTTAAACCGCTAGCTTTGTACTTTCCACTCCCCCCCAAAACACTGATGAGCTGCAAGCCGGAAATGACCGTGCTTACGTTACCCAAAGAAAAGAAGCTGTTATTAAAACAATGTGGCACGCCCACCCAAGCGTTGGATTTCGCCACTTGCCGTCAATTAACGGCTGAGCAATTTTTTACCCAAGTATTGTGCAAAAAGCTAAACGCAGGCGGAGTGTTGGTCGGCAGCGATTTTGCCTTCGGAAAAGACCGTCAAGCCGGGGCCCAATGGCTCCAAGAAAGGTGCGAAAAAGCCGGCCTTCTGTTTGCAATCACCCGTTTTTATAAAACAGGTACGCAAAAAATTTCCTCCTCTTTACTACGTAAAATTTTAGCCAGCGGCGATATAGAGCGTGCTAACCAACTGCTAGGCCGCCCTTACGAACTGACAGGCAAAGTAGTCAAAGGGCAACAGCTCGGGCGTAAACTGGGCTTTCCTACCGCCAACCTGCACACCGGGATTTATAAGGTATTACCGCTGGGAGTATTTGCCGTTAAAGTACGTGTTGGGAAACAAGTATACGATGGGTTTTGCAATATCGGATTTCGCCCAACAGTAAACTCCATTTACGGTAAATTGCCGCTGGTGGAAGTACACATTTTTGATTTTGATAAAAATATTTACGGCCGGGATATTACGGTGTGGTTTGTTCAAAAACTGCGCAACGAAATAAAATTTGACACACTGCCCGCACTGGTAGCGCAACTTAAAAAAGACCGCACGCAAGCTAAAAAAGTGATGAAGCGGTTCACCTTTCCCATCGTGTAAATATATCAAAGTAACACACAAAAAAAAGCCGCCATTAGGCGGCCTTTGTTAACTAAAACAAGTTTATTCTTCTTCGTTGTAATTACGCACAAACAACACAATGTACGCTAGCCACGAGGCCCCAAAGAACACAATAAAGCAATACGAAAACCACCACAACCGCGTTAAAGGATTGTAGTCCGACAGCATAGACCCAATAAACAACCGCGCCAACACCACGCTGATATAGCACCATACCGCCAACACCACCGCTTTAAGTAGCAAATCGCACGTACCTAACACCGGCCCTTTATGCGTGTACGGTTTTTTAAGAAAGGCCAAAATTTTTTGCATGTTTTTTTTGTTCTCCTTATGAGTTTACCAACAAATCAGTTTAATCCCAGCAAGGCATCGGCCTCTCGCAGGGCTTCTTCACCCACGGCGGCGTTGTAGATAACCGGGCCGTTCGGCTCCGAGACCGGCTGCACCTGGGGAAAAGTTATTTCACTGGTGGGAACACCTTGTTCCACAATTACTTTTTCTTCTACGGTTTTTTCCGTTACAGCAGGGGCATATTCCGCATAATCATTTGACAGATTATCGTATCCGACAGTAGCCGTCGGCGTAGCGGAAACCGTCCGTGTCGTGGTAGTAACCGTGGTACGCGTGGCATCCGGACCTTTGTATGTGGTAGTTTGGGTCGTGGTCTTTTCGGACGACACCGTAACTTGCTCCACCCGGTGCGGGGCCATAATTTCATTTACATCACCCAGTTGCACTTGCTGTTGTGCCAGCATTTCTTGACGTTCTTCCTGGCGGGCCTTTTCGGCCGCTAAACGTTCGGATTCGCTGGGGATATCGTTTTCAAATAACGGAAATTGTTTCGTCTCTATGTATTGACGGGAAATGGAGACGTGCCTGTCTTGAAAGTTCCCTTCCCGCGCCCACGCATCAGAATCGTTTTGGCGGGTAACGGTGTTTTTCTTTACCGTAATACTTTGGGTAACCAGTTTAGGGGTCTGTTGCTTTTCAACCCCGTTCTTGCCCAAGCAATAATCAATCCGTTCTAATGTAGTAGCATCCTGGTGTTGGTCCACCCGCACTTCGCACGTGGAACCGGTCCAACCCCATTCGCCACACATTACCAGTAAACCGATTAGCAATACCTGTTTTCTCATAAATACTCCGTACCCAAATGATAGTACATTTTGACGTTTTTTGCACGAAAAAAATCTTACAAAAAACCCTCCTGCAAAAAGGAGGGTTAAAAAATGTCACCGGGTGGGATCGAACCACCGACCTAGCGCTTATGAAACGCTCGCTCTAACCAGCTGAGCTACGGTGACGTAAATCGTACCTATTTATTATAGCAAAACAAGCACTATCCACGCAACCGGCCGTTTATATTTATTTGCTGTGCATGCTGCGGTACACTTGCAAAGTGGCGGGCATGGGGTCTTCTTTAGCTGTTTTGAAATCTTTCTCGGCGCGCTCGGTATCGCCGATGTATGAATATACCGCCCCGCGGGCATTATACACCTCCGCCGCCGGACGCAAATTGATAACAGAGGTATAATCCGTAATGGCTTTTTGATACTGCCCCGTCATAAAAAATACCCCGGCGCGCGAGAAAAAATTCTCCGGCTTGCTCGGATTAAGCATAATGGCGATATCAAATACTTTTATCGCGTCTTCATACGCTCCCTGCGTCGCCAGCACACTGCCGTAGGCAGTATATACATCGGCCTTATAGGGGTTTGCTAGTAATACATGTTCAAAATCTTCCCGAGCTAAATTGTAATTTCCCGCAAAGAAATGAGCCGTTCCGCGCGAGGAGTATGCCTCCAAATTACCCGGATTTAAGATGATAGCTTTGTTGTAATAAGCCAATGCTTTTTCCAAATTTCCATCGGCAAAGTAGCCATCGGCCCGCAATAAATTTTCCGAAGAAGTAGGCAAGCTCGCACACGCTCCGACGCCCACCAAGGCCGCCAATACTATCCAAATTTTTTTCATAGATCCTCCTATTTTTTTCATTATACTATAAAAAATACGCCCCTGTTTATTCTCGGCAAGAAATGGTAGAATAACTCGGATGCGTAAACTAAACATATCCTTATTTATTATTACCAAAAACGCAGCGCAAAACGTATTCTCGTGCATCCAAAGCGCACAGGATCTGGTGCGCGAGGTAATCGTGCTGGACAGCGATTCTACCGACAGAACAGCACAAATCTGCCGCGAGCTGGGCAGTATTGTATACAACCAGCCGTTTGAAAATTTTACAAAACAAAAAAATGCAGCTTTGGAAAAAGTAACCTCCGCGTGGGCCCTGTCTTTAGATGCGGACGAAACCCTCACGCCCGAGCTGGCCGCAGAAATCCGCCAAGCCGTTTTATCCGATAAATACGACGGATACGAACTCCCCCGCGTCAACGATTTTTTAGGTAAACGCATGCACCACAGCGGCATTAAAAAAGAGTATATCTTGCGACTTGTCCGTACGCAAAAAGCCCGGTTTGAAGGCGGCAAAGTGCACGAAAAATTAGTGGTTAGCGGTCCAACCGCCCGGCTTAAGAATGTCTTTATCCACCATCCGTATAATGATATAGAAACATACTTTGCTAAATTTAATAAATACACCACGCTCGCTGCGCAAACCATGTATGAAAACGGTAAGCGCGTTTGCTTGCTACGTGTTCTGTTAACCGTACCGTTTGAATTTGCCCGCCGTTATGTGTTGAAAGCCGGATTTTTAGACGGCATGCGCGGCTTAATTTGGGCTTCGTTTTCCTGCTTTTACGTATTTGTAAAATACATGAAACTGTGGTACTTATGGCAACGCCCGCAATAAAAAAAATACGCGTGCTGACCTACCACAAGGTGGGTACAAGGCCGTCCCGTTCCTCTTCAAACAAGGAGTGGACTTCCCTTTCTTCCTTGACCCGCACGTTAGATAAAATCAAACGAAACGGCCTTGAAACACTCTTACCAGAAAAAATTTTACGAGGTGAAATCCCCCCCAAAGCCGTACTGTTGGTGTTTTTAGATGGCTACCGTTCCTTTTATACAACGGTGTATCCATTGTTAAAAGAGCGCGGCTTGTCGGCGTGTGTTTGTCTACCGACGGCTTGCGTGGGCACCTACAACAGCTGGCAGGACCCGTACCGAGAACCGTGGCAAGATTTACTAACATGGGAAGAAGTAAATGAACTGGCAAAAGATCCGCTGATTTCAATCGGCGCGCAAGCACTCAACCGGCAAGATCTGACTTTGCTACCTGCCGAGCAAGCTGCTTATTGCGCGCAGGAGAGCGTGTTTCGTTTAACGAAAAAGCTGTCTCAAAAACCAAATTTATTTGCCGCTTATCCGGCTCAAAATAAAACGGAAAATATAG
>JAKSPG010000046.1 GCA_024405075.1 Elusimicrobiaceae bacterium
CTCAATATATCCGCCGGTAGCGAAGAAATTTATTTAGACAGCAACTCTACTTCTACTTCGGATTACGTGCCCGTTGCCAAAGATGCAACCGATTATCTGGGCACGCAACGTTATAGTGCGCAGTGGCAGTTGCTTACCCGCGGGGTGGATTATACGGTGGATTATGCCCGCGGCACCATTACATTCAAGCGTTCCATTACTGCGGCAAGCGTGTTGGCCGTGGATTACCGGGACTCGCAGGGGAACTTGTTAAGCGACCAAGGGGCTACCCCCGGTACCATTAAGTTGATTAAAACCGAAAACGAGAAACCTTGGGAAGGGACTACTACCGAAACGGCCGACAAATTGGAAATGAAAACTTTCTACCGTATCGGTGCACAAAAGATTACGCAAGACAACGGTAAAGGTAACTTTGTGTTAACGTTGTTAGATGCTAACGGTCAAGCTGTGGGCGGTTCTGCCTCGCCGCAACAGGTGTATCCTACCACCATTGACATGGATTTTGACGCCGGTATTTTTGAACTTCAACACCGCATGAGTGACGATTTGGGCTTGTACAATGCTACGCCGGTGTCTTCGCTTAACCGTACATTTAAGGTGCAGTACGAATCTACCGTTAAAACGTATTTTGTGGAATCGGGCATTGTGGTACAGTCGGAAAAAGTAAAGTTAAACGGTCGCCCGCTTACCCGCAATAACGATTATTACATTGATTATAACTCCGGCTTTATTACCTTCTACAGAGGCGATGATATTACGGAAAATACCGTCATTGATATTACATACGATACATTAACCGGAAGTAACTCCAACAACTCGGTACTCGGCGGTCGGCTTGATTATAAACTGTTTGATAAAATTGTGCTGGGAGCCACGGCTATTCAGGAAGGTGGCGAAAAACCTACCACCGTCCCGCAGGTAGGGGCGTACAGCAAAGAGCTGCTGGTATATGGGGCTGATGTGAAGGGTAGGGATATCAAATTGGCTGATCCGGTGTCGGTTGATTTCGGTGCGGAAGTTGCCCGCAGCCGCAAAAAACAAAATATGTTTGGTTATGCTATGGTAGACAGCATGAACGATACGAACGAACAGGTCGGGGGGTCCATGTTGTTTAAGGACTGGGTAATTGCTTCCAACCCCGACGGTCGCCCTAACTTTTTAGATGCTATCACGTGGGACACGCAAGATTTACCATCGCTGGAAATTAACCCGCATGCGATTGCCAATTCTGACGATAAACGCCAAGTGTTAGTCATCAATTACGATTTTACCCAAGGTATTGATTTTGATGGGCGCGACGAGGTATCTATCGTGTATCCGATTAGCCAAAGCGGGGTAGATTTATCATCCAAAAAGTCATTTGAACTGACGGTGCTGGGGGAAACAGGCGGGCCGGATTTGAACTTTACGTTTGGTAACATTTCGGAATATTCCGATAATTCTACCGGGATGGACACGCAATGCGGTACCAATGTGCCGAAAACAGAAGATATATACTGCCGTAATACGTTGGCCCCCAAAGAAGATATCGGTTGGCTCTACACCAACCCGGATAATAGTGAGCAGCGTTATAACCCATTTGTTCATAACATCTATAACCCCGAATCACAGCCGAACGGTCGTATTGATACGCAAGACTTAAACGGAAACGGAAAATTTGATGATGAAGACTCTTTAGCTGTTTGGGGCGGGGCGGGAAACTTTGGTTTTGCCGGCACGACCATTGCTACGGCAGCCGGGCAATTGGCCCCGGGTAAAGCGGCCGTATGGCAGACGTACTCTATGCCAATCACAATTACTGATAAAACCCAGTGGACGGCCGTGCGTCACTTGCGTATTACGCTGAAAAAGGGCAGTAAGATGCGGGGACAAATTAAAATTGCTAACGTGGCCCTTTCCGGTACGGCCTGGAATACCGAGGCCGACCCGAGTGATTTTTCCGTTTCCGGTATTAACAACGTGGAAAATGTGTACTATGAACCGATTTTTAACGATGTCGGCGGAGATGGTCAGCGCGTTTTCAATTATTTGTATGGCTCTCTGCAGAATTACCGTTCTACGTTAGATTCCGCCAACGTGTTAGACCAATCTTTGCGTATCCAGTTTGATACCACAGGCCTGGCAGAAGTAATAGATGATGTTTCGGCGCCCGTGTTGGATGGCGAACGGTATGCAAACCGCAACTTTAGGAGTATGGATTTTTCGCAACACCGCGAGTTCCGTTTCCTGCTGCACAGTACCCCTTCTAATATCGGTTCGGAATTTTTCTTAAAAGTCGGTACGGAAAATAATTATGATAAAATCATCGTTCCATTAAGTGACGATTTTGACGGTTGGCGGTTGATTTCCGTTAAAATGGTTGACACGAACAGCGATGGTATCCCCGACTCTTTCATCAACGCTTCGGATGAGAGTTACAACGTGCGGGTGGTAAACTACCGCGTTACAGGTGGTACCCTCAATTTCCGCGAAATCAGTTTGATTCGTGCCGGGGTCCAACGGCCTTCGGGCAGTAGCGGTACGGTGGGTGGAGAAGTGTGGCTTAATACCATCCACTTGGCAGATGCTATTATTCTTACCGGTGAGGCCTATAGGGGCGATGTGGAAGTAAAATGGGATGGTTGGGGTAGTGCCGGAGCCAAATATAAACACCAGGACACTAATTTTGAAACGCCGTTAGCTATTTCCAAAGGCCAGGAAACAACCGAAGAAGAATATTTCGTCAAGGTAAACCGTCTCAAAGAGTTCCCCATGTCGGCAACCCTTTCACGTAGTGAGGTAACTACCCCGTTGGTAACCGATACTTCCACCTACAATACCATTTCCTTATTGGATAAAGGTAAGGTAGAGCGGCAAAATGCCGTTATCCGCGGTGACTTTATTAAAGAAAACTTACCTAAAATCGGCCTGGAGTATACATTAGATAAAACCGATTACCAGCTCATGCGGCGCAAGGACGACAGCCACACATACGGGGCGACACTCTCGCACACAGCAGGTTCGTTTAAAAACATTTCGGCCGGGTATTATTTAACAGATGCGTCGGTAGATTACGATGCGGTGCGTCACCAAGAGTCCGAAACCTACTATAATACGGACGAGAATACTCAAAAGATGAACGTCAAGTTTACGTATCAGCCCACCGGTAATTTTAACATTATTCCGTCGTACAGCTTAAGTAAAAGTACCGAGGACCGCACCCGCTACGAAACGTCCGGTCCTACACAAATCCACTACCCTAAAGCCCTTACCCAGCGCACCGGGTTTAACAGCACCTGGAAGATTAACCGTTGGTTAGCGCCGTCGGCCAGCTACAATGTCAGCACGGTGGAAAATAATAACTTGACCGCCAAAACACTGACGACTGCTGGATCGTCGGTAAAAGTGGGAGTAGGGGACGTAAAAACCGTAACCCGCAACGCGGACGGTGGCGTATCGCTTACCTTAAACGGAAACGATATCTTACCGCAAAGCAAATTGTTGAGTACGTTGGTGGTTTCTTCAGGTTATCGTATCCAGGATGCCGATGCCTGGAGTGATGTGGATAAAGGGTTTGATTCCCGCAAAGCGTTGTGGATTCGCGACTCGCTTAAAGATGTAGGCTCCTATGGTTACCGTCGCAGTATGACCTTGCGCGATACGTTTACTTCCACCCAGCGTTGGAATCCGCTTTCTAAGTATGATTTAACCGGCGCCGCGGCCCCGCTGCAGACGATTTCGCTCATCAATAACTTTAGCCGCACGCTTCAGAAAAATGCCCAAACCGGCACGCAATATAATTCTACCAGTATGACGTTGCCGGATTTAACGTTCTCTATCTCCGATTTGGAAAAATTCTTTTATGCCGGGCATTGGCTGACGGCTACCAACTTAAAATTGCGCTACAGCCAGATTGAACAAACCAATACCGGCACGGACGAGCAAACCACGACCCAGTACGGTAGCGATCTGCGCTTTATGTTATTTAACCGCTTTGATACCGTGTTTAATTACCAGCATAAAGAATCAGATAAGCAGGACTTACGTGCCTTTACCTCCCTGGAGAGTACGCGTGAAAATAACCTCTCTTTCCAAACTTCTTTCTACATCAAGTCCATGCGTGTAACGCCCAAAGTATTGTATAACACGTACGATAAGTGGCTGGTGAACGGTAAAATCAGCCAAAGTTCCGAAGAATGGGTGCCCAGCTTAAACTTGCGGTGGGATTTCAACTTACCACATGGTATCAAACTGCCGTTTATTAACCGCGTCTATGCCACGGCCAACCGCATTATTTGGAATACCAATTTGAGTTTTACGGATAAGACTTCGGCCGTAGAAGTCAAAGAAAACTACCGTAAATATGATGCGACTACATCGTTGGATTACGAGCTGTCGCAAAACTTGCGTTTTACTTTTTCAGGCGGTGTAACGGTGCTTAATCACGCCTATGTAAAAACGGAAGACTACACGGCCTACAATATAGCGGCCAATATGACCCTGCAATTTTAACATGAAAACTTTTTGGATCAATGCCTGGCACTATATACTTCACCTTTGTTGGCCGCGCACGTGTGTAGCGTGCGGGCGGGATTTGCCTTGGCATACCGAAACTTTTCTATGCAAGACTTGCACACAACAGCTTAAGCGGCCCGGTCCGCTTTATTGTCGGCGTTGCGGCGTTACGCTTCCTTCCGGCGGTGCATATTGCTATGCGTGTCGGGGAAGTAAGGCTAAAAAATACAAGTGCCGCCTGATTCGTTCGGCCTGGCAATTTAACACGTCCTCGCGTGCGTTTGTACACGCCCTAAAGTATGGCGGTGCCGATTATATGTCCGGCGTGATGGGGAAACAGCTGGTACAAAATTTTGTGTACTACCCGGAACTGGCCGGGGCGGAAGTGGTAATGGCTGTTCCGTTATTTGTCAAACGGCAGCGTTCGCGCGGGTATAACCAAAGCGAGCTACTTGCCCGTTATTTTGCTGCCGGTACGGGATTGACGTTTCAAACGGGGGTACTGGTCCGCTCGCGCGATACCGTCAGCCAAACGCAGCTGGGCCGCGCGGCGCGTCTAGCCAACATGACAGGTGCTTTTACGTGTGTGCGTCCGCCCGCCGTTAAGGGAAAAGTCGTGCTACTCATAGACGATGTAGCCACTACCGGGGCCACGTTGGAAGGTTGTGCCCAAGCCCTAAAAGCGGCTGGAGCCAAACAAGTGCTGGCCTACACGTACGCCCGGGAATAAGAGTTACAAATAACCGGCAGCTTTTAAGCTGTAGCACAAGCCGCGCGATATAATTAGATGGTCGTGTAAGATAATGCCCATCAGTTGGGCGGCGTGAAGCGTTTGTTGGGTAAGTTCTATATCTTCTTTGGAAGGCGATACATCCCCGGACGGATGATTATGTACCAAAATAATAGCCGCTGCTTTTTTATCCAGCGCACTTTGTACAATCATTCGCGGTGTGACACTTATTTCCGAGAGTGAGCCGGAAGCAATTACCTGCGTACCGATAAGTGTATTACGTACAGAAAGGAAAATAATTTCCAAACATTCGTGTTGTTTGCCGGACAGCGAGGCCTTGCAATATTCCATGACCTGTTGCGGGTTGGTGATAGGAATACGCTTCGGTAGTCGCGCTTGAGTATATTTTTTAAGCGTGCCGCGGATCAACTGAATGAAAAGAGCCGTGTTTTCACCTACGCCGTCTATTTGTTCCAGTGCGGTTTTGTCGGCATCTAACACTTCAGCTAGCGAACCGAAACGTTTGAGTAACGCCCAAGCGATTGGTTTAGTATCTTTGCGTGCGATTACGTAAGTAAGCAGTAATTCCAGGACTTCATGGTCCAAAAAGCTATCCAACCCCGAGTTGGCAAACCGTTTTTTTATGCGCTGTCTGTGCCCGATGTGGGCCGGCTTATTGTGAAAATTCATAAAGTTACCTGTTTTTTATTATACTGTTTTTAATGGTAAAATAGTATAAGTTCTGTGTTTGTTCGGGAGGGGTATAGTATGAAACATATTGTAGTAATTGGAGGCGGGCCGGCGGGCTATCCGGCCGCTTTAAAAGCCGCGCAGTTAGGTGCGCAAGTAACGCTGGTGGAAAAGAACCGCTTGGGCGGTGTTTGCTTAAATTGCGGGTGTATACCCTCCAAATCTTTTTTAGATGCTGCGCACCGTTTTCAAACTGTTTTGTCTGCCGCGCAGTTAAGCACGCCAGAAAGTCAAGAAGCAGCGGAAAAATTAGTGGCCGGGTGTGATTTCCAAAAAATAAAACAACGTCAGCAAGCTGCCACACAAAAACTGGCGCAAGGGATTTCGTTTTTATTAAAAAAAGCCAATGTGACGGTCATAAACGGCGAAGCATCGTTTGTAGAGGAGCACGCCATTAGTGCGGCCGGGCAGAAAATTACATTTGACGGAGCCATTATTGCTACCGGGTCCGAAGCGTTTTATCCGCCGCCCTTTGACACGCTGCGCGGCCAAATTTACGATAATACAAACTTTTTTCAAATGTCCTCTTTGCCCAAAACGCTGGCGATTATCGGCGGGGGGGTAATCGGGTGTGAAATGGCCGATTGCATGAGTGGCCTGGGGGTGGAAGTGCACGTGGTGGAAATGCAACCACGTTTACTGCCGCTGGAGGACGAAGCCGCCGCGCGCGCCGTGGCGCAATCGTTTACCAAACGCAACGTGGCCATACATACCGGGGTACGTGCTACGGCTGTACGGCAAACTGCTGACGGTTTTGAAATTACTCTTTCGGACGGTAGTGTGTTGCAGGTTGAAAAAATTTTAGCCGCTATCGGCCGTGCCGTAGATTTAACAGCATTGCACTTGGAGCGTATCGGCGTGGAGTGGGACCGTAAAGGCCTGCGTGTTCATCCGCAAACCTTGCAACTTAAAAACCATATTTATGCCGCGGGCGATGTGACGGGTTTTTGGCAGCTCGCGCATGCGGCCACGCGCCAGGGCGAAGTGGCGGCCAGCAATTTGTGCGGAGTCGCGGCGCAGTATCACAACGAGCGCGTGCCGCGTGCGATTTACACCCAGCCGGAAGTCGCCGCCGTTGGCTTGTCGCGCGAGCAAGCGCAAGCGCAGGGAATCGCAGTGAAAGCGCAAAAGGCGTTTTTCTTGGCTAACGGGCGTGCGGTGGCGCAAGGCCAAACGGACGGTTATGTAGAGTGGTTGACGGATGCAAAAACCGGCAAGTTGCTGGGAGCGACCTCGGTAGGTGCGCACGCGTCGGAGCTGATTCACGTAGCGGCTGTGGCGCTGGAAGCGGGTTTTACCGCTAACCAATTGCGGGAAGTAATTTTTGCCCACCCCACGTTCGCCGAAAGTTGGGCGGAGGCAGTATCCAAATGAGTTCGTTTTGCATTGTGTTGGTGCGTCCGCGTGACCCGAATAATATCGGGGCCGCGGCGCGCGCGATGGCGAATTTCGGCTTGTCCGATTTGCGCGTGGTAGATCCGTTTGCCGTGGCCTGGCGCGAAGCCGTCAGTGCGGTGGGTGCGGAAGATATTATGCATAACGCGGTGCAATACAAAACGTTGGACGAAGCGTTGGCCGATACGTCGTTTTCGCTGGCGGCAACGGCACTACGCAACCGCCATTTGGAGCAGGAAATTATTACCTTGCCCGCACTTAACGCACGTTTGGAAACGGCGCCGGAAGGGAAAATTGCATTGGTGTTTGGTAACGAAAAGACAGGTCTGTCCGGCGACGATATTGAGCGTTGCGTGGCGGTGTTAAACATCCCAACGGTAGCCAAACAGCCGTCCATCAATTTAGCGCAAGCCGTAATTTTGACGTGCTATGAACTTTCCCGCCGCACCGGGTTTACGCCCTTACGTACCGCGGGGTCGTTTGTGGCTCCGGCCCCGACGGACAGCCAAAAAGAAATTTTAGTAGAAAAATTATTTACGCTTTGTGAAAAAGCCGACCTGCGGCCTGATTTAACCCCCGACCAGCGCAAAGCGTTTTTGCGCCGGTTGGTGGGTGGTCTTGCCTTAAATGAAGTACAACTGTTTATGACAAAATCACTGGCCGAACGGCTTGCCCAACGGGTACGGTAAAAGAGATATTTTCTTCTAGGGTAGCGTGTAGTTGCGCCAATAGTTATCACTATTCTTGAAAGCACCTTGTTCTATTTGGGTACAAAATATGCCGGGCGTGTTACCGTTTTTTTGTTCCTTGCACATTAAATTGCCTTGCGTTCCAGTGTTCAATGAAATTGCAAAGCCGGTACAGGAATATGGTTCGGTACTCCAATAAGCCACAATAGTAACCCAAGACATATTGGTAGCGGTAGAGTTTAGTGCTACATAGAAATTTTTTCCTCTCCTAGCCGAGTCCGTTCCCTGTACTGTTGCCCCACATACGGCGGAACCGCTTTGGGCGGTAGTGGTTAGGGCTGTCAACGGAAAATCTATATCTAACTCGTCAAAATTAGCGGCGTACTGACCGTTGGCCATATAATAGGTTTGTTCTGCTACCGTAATCGCCCGGATAATTTGTTTTAGTTGGGTATTGCGTGATTTCCAAACCGCTTTTTGATATTGCGGCAGGGCCACCGCGGCAAGTATGCCGATAATTAAAACGACTACTAACAGCTCAATAAGTGTAAAGCCTTTATTTGTTTGCATAACAATCTCCTAAAGATAAAAACTACCTACATTATCGTTTTTTTTTTTGATGTGTCAA
>JAKSPG010000047.1 GCA_024405075.1 Elusimicrobiaceae bacterium
CATCATTATCGTTTTTTTTTTTGATATGTCAAGCAAATTCGGCAGGCTGTTAAAATAGAACCGGGGTTAAACGGGCCTAAATGCTCCCACATAACCTGCTAAAGGGTGCCGAAGGGTTTTTTGCTATAAGCAAATGTTTGATATAATAACCGTATAGGAGAAACCACGTGACCCAAACACTAACTCTAAAAAAAACCGCCCTCTGTGCCGCGTGCGAAAAAGCCGGCGGCAAAATGGTAGATTTCCACGGGTGGTTGTTGCCCGTCCAATTTGAAGGCATTTTGGCCGAGCACAAAGCCGTGCGCGAAAGTGCCGGTATGTTTGATGTGTCCCACATGGGACAACTAGTTGTAGAGGGGATGAACGCCTGGCCTTTTTTACAATACATCAGCTGTAATAACATCAAAAACGGCCCGGCCGAGGGGACGTATTTCCACATCTTGACCGAGCAGGGCACGATCATTGACGATGCCATTTCGTTCTGCCTCTCGCCGGAGTATTTTTTAGTAGTGGTTAATGCCGCGTGCGTGGATAAAGATTACGCCTGGCTTAAACAGCATGCCGCCGCGTTTAACGTAACGGTCCGCAACGAAAGTGCCCAATGGAGCATGCTGGCTGTGCAAGGGCCCAACGCGCTGGAAGTGATTAACCAATTTTTGCCGGGCGTAAAAGATTTGCCGCGGTTTCACATTTCGCCTATGACGATGTTCGGCGCGGACGGATACGTCACCCGCACCGGATATACCGGTGAGGACGGTGTAGAAATCATGCTCCCCGGTTCCCAAATAAACGAACTGTGGGACGTGTTGTTGCAGCTAGGTATTAAGCCGTGCGGGTTAGGGGCACGCGATGTGCTACGTTTGGAAGCCGGGTACTTACTAAACGGTGAGGACGCCGACGATACCAAAACGCCGTACGAAGCCAACTGCGGTTGGGTAGTTAAATTAGCTAAAGAAAATTTCATCGGCAAAAAAGCATTGGAACAAAAGAAAGCTGCCGGATTTAAAAGCCGCTTGGTCGGTTTTGTATTAAAAGTGCCCGGTGTACCGCGCGCGGGTTGTAAAATTTTTGCAGACGGGCACGAAGCCGGCGTGGTAACTAGCGGTACGTTTTCGCCGCTATTTAAGGGGATTGCCGTAGGGTATTTGGACAGCCAAATCCCTGTCGGGGCAGAGGTAGAAATTGAAGTGCACTCCCGTCGTTTGCCCGCACAAGTAGTCAAACCGCCGTTTTATAAAAACCGAGTTTAACGCAAGGAGAAATTATGTACAACGAAGAAAATTGCCGTTTTTTAAAAACACACGAATGGGCCTGTAAAGAGGGTGACGTCGCCGTGGTGGGTATTTCCAACCACGCGCAGGAAGAAATCAGCGACATCGTATTTGTGGACTTACCCAAAGTAGGCCGCGTTGTGAAAGTAGGCGAGAATTGCTGCGTGATTGAATCGGTCAAATCCGCTTCCGAAATTTACGCCCCCGTCAGCGGCGAAATCGTTGCCGTCAACGATGCTTTAAACGCGGACCCGGCGCTTGTCAACCGCGAACCGCACGCCGGCGGCTGGCTGTTTAAAATCAAAATGGCCAACCCCGCCGAGTACGATGCCTTATTAGACGTAGCCGCGTACAAAGCTACTATCCAAAAATAAAATTAAATCCCCCGGCTAACGGGGGATTTTTAGGATTATTATGTTTACTCCCCATACAAAGCAAGACGAAAAAGAGATGTTAAACGCCGTGGGCGTTTCATCTATTAAAGAGTTGCTGGCCAATATCCCGGCGGAACTGTTGTACCCCAAGTACAACCTGCCCGCTGCCTTAACCGAGCAAAATCTAACGGCGCATTTACATGCGCTGGCAGCTAAAAATAAACCACTCAAAAATTTTATCGGAGCAGGGGTATACGAGCATTTTATTCCGGCGGCCGTGCCGGCCTTGTCGGGCCGTGGCGAATTTTTAACCGCTTACACGCCCTACCAGGCCGAAGCCAGCCAGGGTACCTTACAAACCATTTACGAGTTCCAAAGCTGTATGTGCGCGCTGTTGGAAATGGACGTAGCTACCGCTTCCCACTATGACGGGGCTACTGCCATGGCCGAGGCCGTGCTGGCCGCGGTGCGTGTAACCGGGCGTAGCGAGGTAATTATTTCTACCTTGCTCCACCCGCACTATAAAGAAGTGCTAAAAACGTATACGCGCCACCAGGGAATTTCCATACAAGAGGCCCGCGTACAAGTGGACGGTACGCTCTCTGTGCCGGCGTTGCAGGAGCAAGTGAGTGATAAAACCGCTTGTTTTGTGTTGGCTCAACCTAACTTTTTAGGTAATCTGGAAGATGCACAACAGCTTTCTTCCGTAGTACACACGGTCGGTGCGTTGTTGGTAGCAGTGGTCAATCCTCTTTCGTTGGGGGTGTTGCAAGCTCCCGGTGCATACGGAGCCGACTTTGTTGCGGCCGAAGGCCAAGTGTTGGGTAATCCCATGAGTTTTGGCGGGCCGGGGTTGGGCATTTTAGCGGCCAAAAAAGCGTATATGCGCCAATTGCCCGGTCGCATGGTGGGTGTAGCCAAAGATAAAAACGACGAGCGCGCTTTTGTGCTTACGCTCCAAGCGCGCGAACAGCACATCCGGCGCGAGAAAGCCGCCTCCAACATCTGCTCTAACGAAGCACTTTGTGCGCTCAATGCAGTTATTTACCTTACACTGTTGGGGCCGCAAGGGCTTAAAGAAGTGGCGCAGTTAAATGTGGAACGCGCTCACCAGTTAGCAGACTTAATTAACGGGGTGGAAGGATTCCGTGCCGGAACGGGGGCACCGTTCTTTAACGAATTTGTGGTTACGTGTCCGGTAGCAGCCAAACAAGTCATTGAAAGATTAGAAACTCAAGGCATTGCCGCCGGGTACGATTTAGGCACTATTTGCCCGCAGCTAACAAACTGCCTGCTGGTATGCGTTACAGAAATGCGTACGGAAGAAGATTTACAAGCGTACGCAAATGCGTTAAAGGGGATTTAATATGGAATTACTCTCTATTGAAAAATCAAAACCGGGCCGCCGCGGGGTGCGTTTTGAAAAAACGCATAAGCAAGCGGTTGACTATCTGCCCGAAAACCTGCTGCGCACGACCGCGCCGCGCTTGCCGGAAATGAGCGAGTTTGATACCGTGCGCCACTTTACGCGCTTGTCGCAGCTCAACTACTCGCTAGATGGGCAATTCTACCCGCTGGGGTCTTGCACCATGAAGTACAACCCCAAAGCATACGATAAGCTTTCTGTTTTAGAGCCGTTTGCCAATGCTCACCCGTTCGCGCCGGAAAATGCGGTGCAGGGTACGTTGCAAATCATGTACGAACTGCAGGAGATGCTCAAAGAAATTACGGGGCTTTCGGCTTTTACCTTGCAACCTGCCGCCGGAGCGCACGGGGAATTAACAGGAATTTTGACGGTACGCGCATACCACGACGCGCACGGCAGTTCGTCCCGCACCGAGGTCATTGTGCCAGACACCGCCCACGGCACGAACCCGGCTACGGCCAACATGGCCGGATATGCGGTGGTGAATATTAAGTCCTCTGCTGATGGTTGTGTGGACAAAAAGGCGTTGCAAGCTGCTCTGTCGGACAAAACGGCCGCCGTGATGTTGACCGTACCCAACACAGTGGGACTTTTTGAAAAAGATATCCGCGAAATTTCCGATATGGTCCATAAGGCAGGAGCCTTGTTGTATATGGACGGCGCAAATTTCAACGCGCTAATCGGCCTAGCCAAACCGGCAGATTTTGGAGTGGACGTCATGCACCTTAACTTGCACAAGACGTTTGCTGCGCCGCACGGTGGCGGCGGGCCGGGCAGCGGACCGGTAGGGGCGGCTGAACACGTGGCACCGTTCCTTCCCAAACCTATCGTGGAAAAGAAAGACGGTGTTTACACCTTAACGGGCGAAATGCCGCAAAGTTTAGGTAAGATGAAGGCGTTTTACGGCAATATTGCGGTGGTGCTCCGAGGGTATTGTTACTTGCGCCAGTTTGACGCAGACACATTAAAAGATATTGCCGAAAAAGCGATTTTAAACGCCAACTACGTGCGCGCAAAACTCAAAGGAAAATTTGATGCATTTTTTGACGTGAATTGCATGCACGAGTGCGTTTTGTCCATTGATCCGTCAACAATGAACGGTGTCCACACTGCTGACGTAGCCAAACGGTTGTTGGATTACGGTTTTTACGCGCCGACGATTTATTTCCCGCTTATTGTGCCGGAAGCCATGATGATCGAGCCGACGGAAACGGAAAGCAAGGACATGTTGGATGCATTTGTAGAAGCGTTAGAAGAAATTTATAACGAAATCCAAATCACTCCACAACTGTTGCACGAGGCACCGCGCACGCGGGTAGTGGGACGGATTGATGAGGTATCTGCCGCGCGCCAACCCAACCTGCGGTGGTAATTTACGGCCTTGTTATCTTACGTAAGCACGCACAAGAGCGCAACATTAGTTGCGCTCTTGTGTCGTGTTCCCAATAAACAATTTTCCACATTTGGCCGCCTTGCGCGTCCCTGCCCCTTGACGTAGCTGCCGCTACGCCTATACGGGGCACTCGCCCGCGCAATACGGCTCAAATCTGAAAAATCATATAAACTTTTGCAAAGTTATTCTTTGCGTTGGCGGGCCGCCCGTTGCGGCCCTTGTCTAGGCGCAAAAATGAAAACCGGGCGTTGTCCTTGCGCTTATACCAAACGGCCTTGTTAAGTAACGTTTACGCACAACCCTTTTATCTCGTCATCCCGCAGTAAGTAACCCCGTTTCGTCATCCCGCAGTGTTTCTGTGCGGGATATAAACGGAGAGATATCAAAAATTGTATATTTTGTAATTACCACTGTCCGTACCACTTTTTTGCGTGACGGCTTTGCATAACGCATTTGCCCGTGCATTCGTGCCCGGGGACGCCCAACAACTCCGATCGGAAGAGTAGGGCCGGGCAAAATACCACGCATTAACAGAACTAGACCCCAACTTTACTTTGCAGGCAATATACCCCGTATCATGTAGCCAGCATCGCCCCCACTTGTATATATAATGGTCTGCATCTGCATCGTTAGATATTTCCGTAGGCGCAGGCATTTCAATATCCAAATCTTCAAAACGCATGGTGTACGAATCCGCCGCCAATTTATAGCGTTGTTCGGCCTGCCAGATGTTTTCTACCAAGTTACGCGCTTGTGTATAACGCGCTTTATCCACTGCTTTTTGGTATTGCGGCAGGGCAACTGCCGCTAAAATGCCGATAATTAAAACAACTATTAGCAACTCAATGAGCGTAAATGCTTGATTATTTCTCATAAGAAATCTCCTGTTGGTTTTTTTACGGATAAGAACATTATCGTTTTTTTTTTTGATATGTCAAGGAAAATTTATCGCTCTGTCCACATTACGATGGGCTTAAATTGGGCAAAAATCGTGTTCTGTTCGGTTACATTATAAGCGGACAGGTAATTTGATATAATTTTTTAGACGATATGGATAAATTTTATGGATGTGTTGCTTCATACCCCTCCTTTAAATGTTTTTGAACACATGGCACTGGACGAGCACGCCGTGCGCGTACGGCCCGGGGCGGTTACGTTGCGGTTTTATAACTGGACGGACGGCCCGGCCGTGACGTTTGGTTATGCCCAGTTTGTTAGCGAGGTCCGCCGGGGGCTGGAAGCGGCGCATTTTACGGGTCCGTACGCGCGCCGTCCCACTGGGGGTGGGGTGGTGTTCCACACGGACGATTTAACTTTCTCGCTCGTTTTCTCGTCAGAAGATCGCCCGGCGGAAATTTACCAAAAACTCCACGGATTTATTTTATCCCAACTTACGCAGGCGGGTTTGGCCGCATGCGCACTAACAACGGCGTTGCCTGCCGCCGCGTACGCGCCGAGCGTAAATCATCAGGCCAGCGCGTGTTTCGTCCGCCCGGTAGAAAATGATTTACTGGCCGAGAACGGCCAAAAAATACTCGGTGGAGCCATACGGCGTTTTGGTACAAGTGTGCTGTACCAGGGGTCTTTGCAACGGCCCGGTGCGCGTACGAACCCGCTGTTGAAGCGTGCCGTTATAGAGGGAGTGCGGCAATTTCTAGCCATAGATTTGCACCCGGTTTGCTGTGCGCCGGAAGAATTACAAGCCGCCAAAGCGTTAGCTTCTTTGCAATACAATACCCTGGCCTGGACGGAGAAATTCTGATGCGTTTTATTAAATTTTTAATCGCACTTTTGTTACTTCCGTTGGCCTTTTTTGCCAGTTTGGAAATGGCTCGTATTCTGCTAGAAGTGCTGGGACACTTTAAAGCGGGGATTGGTTTTTGGCTGGGGGTAGTGTGTTACGGAGCTACTCACTACAGCGTGTATAATTTTTCCCGCCCGTATGTATTTATGCACGAGGCTACCCACGCCTTGGCGGCGTTTGTATGCGGTAGCCGGATTAAGGATATCTCCGTTGGGCGAGATAGTGGCTACGTCAAAATGACGAAATCCAACACGTTTATCGTATTGGCTCCGTATTTTGTGCCGGGATACGTGCTGCTGACGGCGTTTTGTTATTTGGTGGGAGATTTATTTACGGATTTGACGCCTTACCGGCCTGTTTTTCTGTTCTTAATCGGGTTTTTTACCGCGTTTCACTTTGTCCAAACATTTAAAACCCTTTTTGAGGCCGACCAGCCCGATTTGAAACTGGCCGGCGGAAAAGTGTTTTCCGTCACGGTAATTACCTTGGCTAACTTGGCGGTGTTAGCTGTAGTATTAAAAAGTTTGTTCCCCGGGGCCGTTTCGTTGCGGCCGGCGGGGGGGCGTGTGATAACCGATACTCTTGCCGCGTGGCGAATTTTAGTAAACTATATAATAAGAGTTATTACCAAACAGTAACACTATGGCAAAACGTAAAAAATACCACGTGTGGAAAAAACGCTTGTGTCGCAAGGCAAAGGCCTGGTTTTTTATCGGGCTGCGTGTAGCGTTATTTGCATCCATGCTGGTGCTATTGTTAGGCGCAGCGGCGTGGCTGTTTTTTATTAGAACATTTAACGCCCAGCACTTAAGTGAAGTCATCGCCGCCGAACTGCAAAAACGGTTGGACCGTCCGGTGGCGGTTGCCTCCATGGATTTAAAATTTATTAACGCCATAGAACTGCAGGGCTTTCGCGTGTTGGATACCAAGGGTATGCCCGGCCAGGCCTTGTTGTCGGCCGATTCGGTAACGGTGCGCTTTAAACTTTTACCGCTGTTGGAACACCAGTTGATTATTGACGAAGTCTCCTTCCAATCCCCGCGCTTTAGTATTGTGCGGCGCGAGGATGGCTCCTACAATATTCCGCCTATCAAACTGGGGCAAACGTCCGAGTATACCAGCACGCGCACGGGCCGCAAATTTACCGTGAGGGTAGAGGACTGGACGCTCAAAGACGGAGTTTTGAGTTATAAAGATTTGGGGCTGGGTGTTACGCATGCAGTGTACGATTTAAATATGCATTTTGAGAGGCTTCGGTTTAACGAGCTGTCGCGCTTTACGATGAACATGGTGCTTCGCAACGAGTGGGCGGACGGCATGTCCGACATGGAAATTAAAGGCGTGGGCCACGTGAATTTTGCCGATTTTGACTGGAGTCGCTTTGCGCTACGCAGTTTGCGCGCGCAAGTATACTTATTTCAAAAACCGGTAGATTTGACGTTGGACCTGGACAATCTGCGCACACCGTTTTTTAATGTGCGGGGCACTATCCCGGCGTTTGAAAGTAAAGATTTATCCGTTTTTAAGTTAGAAAAAATACCTTTCTCGTTTCCGAAGGCGTCTTTGAGTGCTAAAGGAAACATCAGCCGCAGTTACCAACTGATTAACGTCAACCAATTTACTGTGTCAGCCGCGGATGTAAAGGCGGAAGGAAAAGGTAAATTAAATTTTTCCCAAAAACCGTACGCAGCCGATTTCGAAGTGTCTACCAATTCGTTTAATTTAAGCGGTAAGGATAAGTGGTATACGCCGCTTTCGCGCTATAAACTAACAGGGAAAGCCGCGTTGCAAATGCACCTCATGCGTGCGGGCGGAAAATATACCTGTCCCAAATTTCAGGTAACGGCCCAACAAGCCAGCGGCGATATTTACGGTTTCTTGTTACAGCAAGCTAACGGCGAGTTTATAGCCAAAGCGGATTTTTCGGATTTGTACGGTGCAGTTTCCAACGGCAAATTAACGGTTGCGAATACCGTATTTGCTAAACTGGACTTAAGTGCCAGGTGGCGCAAAGGTAATTTGTACGGGCATATTGCTTCGTGCGAGGTAAACGGCGTGCCGCTTAAAATGAGTGTATCGGTAAATAATTTAAAAAGTGCCCGCCGCCAAGTCCGCACGGCGATGCATTGGAAACACTTTGCTCCCATAGATTTTATCCACACGGTGCAAGATTTTATAACGGTTATTGTGCCGTTAGTGCCGGGTGGGGGAGGGTTCCCGCCGCAAGCAACGGGAGATTTGGCGTGGCTGCGCAATTTCCGCAACCGGCTGCCTAATTTTATGAGTAATTTTTCAGGCAATATCTCGGCCGATACATTTGCCAGCCCGGTGCTGTCGGGCGAAAAATTTAATGCCGAGTTTGAACTAACCGGCCTTCGCGCCGGGATGAAACGGCTGACGGGGC
>JAKSPG010000048.1 GCA_024405075.1 Elusimicrobiaceae bacterium
CGTAGCATAACGCGGCGTGCCTAATTCATATTTTAAAAATTCCAAACGCATGCTTCCGTCGGGAGCTTCAATAGGGAATACGTCTTCAAATGCTGCTTGTAAGCCTTTTAATTCCCGTTTGGAAGGGGCTACATTTAGCTGCAAAAAATCTGCGAAAGATTGTTTTTGCATGTCTAGCAAATCGGGTAAGGGAAGCTTAGTAGAAATCTTGCCAAAATTTGTTTGTTTTTCAATCATTGCTTTTCTTCCTGCTGTGTAAGAACGAAACATTTTAAGGCCGCACGCACACGCGGCAGTGTCTTCGTTTATACCCGGTTACGGGTACGTAATCCCAACCCCCGTAAGCCGGGGGCTGGGATATAATGCATCGGTTGAACTATTTGAGTTCTACGGTGCCGCCGGCTTCAGTGATTTTCTTTTTGAGTTCTTCAGCTTCAGCTTTGGCAACGTTTTCTTTTACGGCTTTCGGAGCGCCTTCAACGAGGTCTTTGGCTTCTTTCAAGCCCAAGCCGGTGATTTCGCGCACTACTTTGATGACGCCGATTTTCTTGGCGGCATCTACCGCGGTCAACACGACGTTGAATTCATCTTTTTCTTCGGCAGCAGCACCGGCAGCCGGGGCAGCAGCAGCGGCTACGGCAACAGCCGGAGCAGCAGCTTTCACGCCGAATTTTTCTTCAATCGCTTTGACGAGTTCGGAGAGTTCCAAAACCGTGAGTTCAGCGATTGCATTTACTAATTCATCTTTGGTCATTTTAGCCATTTTATTTTTTCCTTTTCTATAGAGTAGCGGCCTTCTGTCTGGCCTTGCCAGACCCGTACCTTTATCCCTTGCGGGGCTACTACCGCTCTTGGCGGGTTTAGATTTCACCGGGCATCAGTTGGCCAAAGCCAACTGATACCTTTTTGCGTTATTTCTGCTTATCTTCCAAAGCTTTGATAACGTAGGCAAAATCCCGTATCGGAGCTTGCAATACTTGCGCCGATTGGGCAACCGCGTTGTATAACGCACCGGCCAATTTGGACAAGTTTTCTTCTTTCGTACCAATGGTAGCGAGTTGTTTAACTTGTGCCTCGTTGTACCAGACACCCTCGGAATAGCAAGCACGCAGCTTCAAAGCCGCATTCTTCTTCTGAAAGTCCACGAGTGCTTTGGCTACGGCAGCAATATCGCCGCCGACGGCGATGGCCGTCGGGCCTTGAAAGAGCTTTGTATCGGCCCCTTCAATTTTAGCCTGGCTGACTGCGTGTTCCACAATGGCGTTGCGTTCCACGCGGAATTTGGCTCCCGCGGGGGCTAACGCCTGGCGCACGGCTTCCATATCGGTAAACTTCAAGCCTTGGTAGGCCGTGAAGAACACCGTGCCGCCGGTGGTAATTTCAGAAGCTAAGTCTTGCGACTTTTGTTTCTTTTGGTCTTTTGTCAGGTTCATTTTATTGCCTGTTTTTTAACCGAAAACCGCCGTTGTTTTAACCGCTTTTAGAGCAGAGAAAACGACAGCCACAGATCCCCCTTCCTCCGTTTTACGTCGGAGAGGATCATGGTTCTCGTTAAAATCTGATAAATAACTTCTATTTTATTTTATCAAATAAAAACTGCCCATTGCAACTTTTTTGCAAACGTCTTATCCGCAGTTCTTAAACATATTATAACAAAATCCGGTTGGGAGGCGCAAGGGGATAAATTAGGGCAAAGAGTAATAACGCGCGTGCACCGCTGTTGAATTTAGTAAAGTCCCCTTGAAAATTTGTGCACAATAAGAATGATCGTCTGCTGAGAAATTGACAACACCGCTCTTAATCCGTTCTACACAATAAGGTTTCCCGGCCGTCATTATTTTACCTCCCGCGGAAACATCTTCCAAGTACATATAAAATCCAGCTCCTTTGTATTTTCCCCGCATTCGCCCAACAGTTACGGCTGGCTCCGTATCTAAGGAAGTCCGATATAGTTGCACACTCCAATCAGCATTGGATTTGGCCGCTCCTGCAGAAAACCATTTAGCGGAACCCGTCCACGGAATATCCACAGCTAATTCGTCAAATGAAGTGGCATAGGTGCCGTTGGCCAAATAGTAGGTTTCCGCGGCCTGATACACGCTCTTTAACAAAGTTATTGCTTGCGCCGCTTTTGATTTTTCTACCGCTTTTTGATACTGCGGGAGTGCGATAGCCGCTAAAATGCCAATGATAAGGACAACAACCAACAATTCAATTAACGTAAATGCTTTGACGTCTAAACAGCTCAACAAACAGCTTTTCTTGTTCATACGTATCCCCTCACTTAAACTAGAGTATAATCGCATGGTATCAAAAAAAAAAAGTCAAGTTTTATTTTTTCAGACGAGAGAAAATCAAAAAATATATGCTAAAATATATATATGAAAGCCACGAGCGAAGTTTTCCAAAACCCGCAAGCACCACTGCCAAAAGATTTTATGGCCAACCTGCCGGAAATTTTCCAGGCGGGCGGTGCAATTATCCACAACGCGCGCAACCAAATCCGCGTGTTTGACGTAGACGGTCATAAAATCAACGTGAAAAAATTTTGTATCCCGCCAATTGTCAACCGGGTGTTGTACTCGCTGGGGTGGCGCACGCCTAAAGCCGTCGCCACGTATAGAAACGCGCAAGAGATTATAAAACGCGGCTTCCACACCCCCGCGCCGTACGGGCTACGCATTGAGCGAAACGGCGGACTCATCAATTTTTCGTATTTTGCAAGTGAACAAGTGGAAAACATGCGCCCGATCCGCGATGCCGCTGACGACCCGGCCCTCATCCGCGCGCTGGCCAAGTATACGGCCGATATGCACGCTAAAGGCATGTGGCACAAAGATTTTACGCCCGGTAATATCCTTTACCGCGTGGAAAATGGCGTGTATCATTTCTCGCTGGTGGACATTAACCGATTCCGGTTTTTTGAGCAACCGCTACCGACCCATTTGGTACAACGCAATTTAGCACAACCGTTCTACCACGACGACCAACTACGCGCGTTCGTACGCGAATATGCACAAATTACCCATTGGCAAGGCGACTTGGAGCACGCGGTACTACGTAAAAAACACGTACGCAACGCGTATAACGATTTCAAACGCCGACTCAAAAAACTGCCCGGCGCATATATTTTCCTAAATAAACCGTTGAAGAAATAAAAGATTAGGGTAAGGTGTAAAACCGTATGTTAGATGTGTGCACCAGCTGGCCCTTAAAAATCTTTTGGCAATAGGAACCGTCCGAAGCGGTAAAATTTACTCCGCCCCGTATGCGCTCCGCACAAACGGGAGTCTTGTTGGGGATTTTTGTATGTTCCGTACTGTTAAAATATATCACAAAAGCAGCTCCCTTGTATTTCCCGCGTAACCGTCCCACAACAACAGCCGGATACACACCAGTGCTTGCACGATAGAGCTCCACGCTCCAATCCTCATTGGACCGCGCCATATCGCCGTTGTGATACCACCCGGTTGTTCCCGTCCACGGGATATCTACGCTTAACTCGTCAAAATCTGTCGGCCATGCTCCGTTGGCCAAATAATAGGCCTCTGCGGCATTATAGACGGTTTTTAACATGGCAAACGCTTGCGCCGCTTTTGATTTTTCTACCGCTTTTTGATATTGCGGCAATGCCACCGCCGCCAAAATACCAATAATAAGAACCACGACTAACAATTCAATTAACGTAAATGCTTTTGCGTCTAAACAGCTCAACAAACTACTTTTGTTTTGCATACCTATCCCCTTATGTAAATTAGGTTATAATTGCATAGTATCAAAAAAAAAAACGAAGTCAAGCTTTTTAAATTTCCACCCGGCCAACGGCTCCAAAAGGGACCATAGGGCCTAGATGCAATTGGGCACTTTGACCCTTGTTAAAAATCTCTTTGCTCACTAGGCTAATAGTATGAAAAAACATTTACTTACTTTATTACTGGTTTTGGGTTTGTTGAGCACGCACGGCATGTGGATACATAGTGCCGCGCAGACGGTTCAACCGTCCAACCCCGGCTTGCGCGTTGCTGTGGAACAGCAATTACAAGCGGTCCAGTCCGCTCCTGTTCCGCTGGGACAGGAAGGCCTCCCCAATGCCTATAAGGTAAGTGAGGGGCTTTACCGCGGCGGCCAGCCCAGCGAGGAAGGATACCGCTGGTTAGCACGCAACGGGATAAAAATTGTCGTCAACTTGCGTACGCAAAACCCCGACGAACAATTGCTGCGCAATTTGGGTATTACCAGCATCCATATCCCTATCAATCCCTTTCTGTTTAGGGACCGGCACGCCGTTACTTTCTTAAAAGTCCTGGCGGATGCACACAATCAGCCCGTTTATGTGCATTGCAAATACGGCTCTGACCGTACCGGCACGATGGTTGCCCTCTACCGCATGGCTATGCAACACTGGTCGCGCCTAGACGCCATGACGGAAATGCAAAACCCCAAATTTGATTTCCATTCCGTGTTTTTCAACCTACTTGAGTACGTGAAAGCCGTAGATGTCACCTCGTTGGCACGGGAAGCCGGATTACCACCGGGACCGGCCCCGGTTCTTTCAAACACTATGCTGGCAGGAGGGTTGTCCTATCCACGCAAACTTTTGCATCCCTAGTAGTATTTAAATGTAAAACCCCCGCCGTTGGCGGGGGTTTTTTGTGGGCGGGCAACACGGGAACGAATGAGAAAACGGTAAAAAAAAAATTTACAGTATCCGCACTTTTTGCTAAAATAGAACAACAGGAGGCATGAAGCACCGCGCCAACCGCGCATAAAACTAAAATTTTGATTTAACTATATTTGAACCGTGTGTTTAGCATACGGGTTGGCCTGAAAAGGCCCTCCAAGAAGTCAAATGTAGTCGTTATAGGCACAAGGCAGACAGGGTAGCTCCCGCGTCCGTCTTGTGCCGAGTGTTTATCGTATAAGCGATAAACCACGGCTATTATATTTGGGCAACTTCTTGGAGGCTCGGTATAACAGCCGTTTTTGTTTGGCATTGTACCGGGCCCGAAAAATGAAAAAGGAAAAGTATAATGAAAGGTTTTACACTTATTGAATTATTAGTAGTCGTGCTCATCATCGGTATTTTGGCCGCAGTGGCCTTGCCGCAATACCAAAAAGCCGTGGATAAAACGAATATGGTTGAAGTATTCAATACGTTTCAACAAATTAGACAAGCAATGATTATTTATCACTTGGCCCAAAACGAATGGCCAAACGATTTGAATCTGTTGGATATAGATATTCCGGCAAATTCTAATTGGCGATACGAACTTATTAACTCTACGACTAACGAATCGGCCACATGGCCAAATCCAAACTGGATAAGAGGATGGGCTTCCATTCGTGCAATTCCACTCAAAAATGGCACTGGAGGGGCCGTATTTTATTCAATCCCGGAAAGGGAAAAAATCAACGGGATGAGGGCCGGTATATTTTGCTGCTTGAATTTCGCGTCTAACAACAAAGAAAAATTCAAAAAATTTTGTCAAGCGTCGGCCAAAGCGGGAGCGGACTCACCAGGGGGTTGTTATCAAGGAGAGTATGTCCCGGTTCGTTTAGTAGAGTGAGATTTTTATCAATACTGCTTGACCATAGCCCAACAACATACGCACCGCCGCGCTATAGCACTGCCGCCAGAACGGGACATCGCCGGGGCTTACCACGGGAACGGCCTGCCTCCCCAAGAATAACTTTGTAGAAGATTGGCTGATTTGTCAGATTTGAGATAGATTTGCACCGCTAGTTGCCCGCATAGGCGTAGCAGTAGCTACGTCAAGGGCAAGGCGGCGCAAAGATACTCAAATATGGCAAATTGTTGGCCCTTATTAAGACATAAAAACGACCCCATTTTTTAAGGTGGAGATCCTGAATCAAGTTCAGGGTGACACCTTTGGGGTCGTTTTTGTGCGCATGTCGTTAGTTAACAACAGTTGTTAAATATAAAAAGGATAAAGGCTTTGATGAGACCGACATCGATCTACTCTCTCAGCACCGAATTGGGTGCCAATACCATCGACCCTTACGAGCTTAACTGCCGTGTTCGGAATGGGAACGGGTGTGACCTCGTCGGAATTAATATCAGTCTCATCAAAGCCTCTATTGTTAAAGAACAAATCGGAAGGAACCGTTGCTACAAACAATTCCTTTCACGTTAGAATCCTGCTCGCCGTTTACTAGACGGGTCATCGCGACCTTCTAACGTCAGATAACTAGAAAAGCGCAAGTGTTTCCACTTACATATTCTATTGGATTAAAGAATATGGCCAAGCCTCACGACCTATTAGTACAGATTAGCTGAACACATTACTGTGCTTACACACTCTGCCTATCAACCCGGTAGTCTTCCGGGGGTCTTCTGGGTAGTTAATCTACCAGGGAAACCTTATCTTGAGGCGGGTTTCACGCTTATATGCTTTCAGCGTTTATCCCTACCGAACACCGCTAATCAGCTATGCCTGTTTACAGACAACTGATATACAGGAGGTTCGTTCATCCAGGCCCTCTCGTACTATGGACAACTCCTCTCAAGTTTCCTGCGCATACAACAGATAGAGACCGTACTGTCTCACGACGTACTGAACCCAGCTCACGTACCACTTTAATGGGCGAACAGCCCAACCCTTCCCACCTGCTTCAGCGGGAGGATGTGATGAGCCGACATCGAGGTGCCAAACCGAGCCGTCGATGTGAACTCTTGGGCCCGATCAGCCTGTTATCCCCAGGGTAGCTTTTGTCCGTTGAGCGATGGCCCTCCCACGAGGGACCACCGGATCACTAAGTCCTGCTTTCGCACCTGTTCGGACCGTCGTCCTCACAGTCAAGCTCCTTTCTACCTTTGCGCTCAATGGCCGATTTCTATACGGCCTGAAGGAACCTTAGAACGCCTCCGTTACTCTTTAGGAGGCGACCGCCCCAGTCAAACTGCCCACCTGCCACTGTCCCCAACCCGGATTCACGGGTAATAGGTTAGAATCACAATCCACAAAAGCTGGTATTTCACTGTTGCCTCCGCACCCTCCTCAAAGGATGTTTCAAAGGCTCCCAGCTATACTACGTATTGTAAACCGTAAGTCAATAACAAGCTACAGTAAAGCTCCATAGGGTCTTTTCGTCTTGTTGCATGCATCAAGCGTCTTCACTTGAACCACAATTTCGCCGAGCCCACCGTCGAGACAGCGGCTTCTTTGTTATGCCATTCGTGCAGGTCGGAACTTACCCGACAAGGAATTTCGCTACCTTAGGACGGTTATAGTTACCGCCGCCGTTTACCGGGGCTTAAGTTCGCAGCTTCGCCTTGCGGCTAACCACTCCCCTTGACCTTCCGGCACCGGGCAGGCATCAGGCCCTATACATCATCTTGAGATTTCAGCAGAGCCCTAAGTTTTTGTTAAACAGTCACGAAGCCCAATTCACTGCGACCCTTTCCCAACTATTGCTAGCCAGTACTTGGGCACTCCTTCTTCCGAAGTTACGGAGCTAGTTTGCCTAGTTCCTTGACGATGGTTATCTCGCGCGCCTTAGGATTTTCACCCCATCCACCTGTGTCGGTTTACGGTACGGTTATAGTAAGAACTCCCTACGAAGTTTTTCTAGGCAGCGTGATTGGCCCCCTTTGTAATCTTGCGATTACTCGTCTCGGTTTTCGGCTTAGCCTCCGGACGGATTTGCCTATCCGAAGATGCCTACGGCCTTTCATTGGCATGTAGCCAACGGGGTTACTCTCCTGCGTCCCTCCCTAGGTTATGACGCGCTTACTATAGTTCCGGAATATTAACCGGATGTCCTTCGCCTACGCCTTTCGGCCTGAGCTTAGGCCCGACTGACCCTGAGCCGACGAACGTTGCTCAAGGAAACCTTAGATTTTCGGCGGGAAGGATTCTCACCTTCCTTGTCGCTACTCATTCCAGCATTCTCACTTCTTGGCGCTCCAGCACTCCTTACGGTATACCTTCGCAGCTGCCAAGAACGCTCCCCTACCACTGTACAAAGGCGAACCAATGTACAATCCGTAATTTCGGTAGTATGCTTAGCCCCGAGTCATCTTCGGCGCAGATTCACTCGACTAGTGAGCTATTACGCACTCTTCAAAGGATGGCTGCTTCTAAGCCAACCTCCTAGCTGTTTAAGTAAATCCACATCCTTTACCACTTAGCATACATTTTGGGACCTAAATTGACGGTCTGGGCTGTTTCCCTCTCGCACGTGAAGCTTATCCCTCACGAACTGACTGCTGAAATATACGCCGAGGTATTCAGAGTTTGACAGACATCGGAAGGAGGGTCGCTCCCCCTAAATCTACCAGTGCTTTACCCCCTCGGGTTAAATTTCAACGCTAGCCCTAAAGCTATTTCGGGGAGAACCAGCTATCTCCAAGTTCGATT
>JAKSPG010000049.1 GCA_024405075.1 Elusimicrobiaceae bacterium
CGAGAATGGCCGTACTTAGGGCGGGGGCAGTAAACCGACGGCTAGTCGATTCCGGGTTGAACAAATAGCGTGGGCGGATCGCGGGCGAAGGCGGCTCGTGTGAAGACAAAAGGGAGTGTTGGGTGGATTGTACAATACCCTGCATATAGGTAGTGGCTAAGGCGGCCATCGTATTATCTGTACCGTCTATCAAAAGTTGCGCGTGGGCGACCTCCCCATTTGTAAAGGCAGTATGAAACCCATGCGGGATAATCAGTAATCCGCGCATACGGTTTTGTTGGAGTTGCTCCTCCGCTTCCGACGGAGTATGTGCGGAAATAATGTCAAAATATCCGGCCGCGCTGGCTTGTGTTAAAAGTTCACGCGACGTATGGCTTTGGTCGTTATCGCGCACGGTAAGCGGAATATGATGATAATCTAGGTTAATCACAAAGCCGAAGAACACCACAAACACCATGGGCAGAACTAATGCCACTGATAACGTAAAAATATCACGCTTGATGTGTTTGGCTTCTTTGCTGGCAATAGCCATAATGTGTTTGAGGCACGTGTTCATTTGGCCCCCGATATGGCTTTTAAAAACACGTCATCAAGCGTAGGGTCTACCGCGCGCGTGGTAAAATCGGCACGATGCTGTTGGCAATATTTTTCAAATGCCGTGTTATCTGTAACATTTACACGTAATTTGCTGCCGAAAACGGATACTTCTCCCAAGGACAAACGACGCATTTCTTGAGCAACCGCTTGCTGATTTCCCCCCGTAAGCGTCAGTTCTATCGGCTTTTGCGGGAAGTAGATCGCTTTCAAATTCGCCGGCGTATCAGTAGCCAAAATACGTCCCCGTTCCATCAGCACAATGCGGTGGCAGTACTCGGCCTCGTCCATATAGTGGGTGGTTACAAATATCGTTTTACCTTGTGAAGACAAACGGCGGATGAGTTCCCAAAATGCCTGACGGGTTTGCGGGGAAGTACCGGCAGTGGGTTCATCTAAAAAGATAAGGTCCGGGTCGTGCAAAATAGAGGCCGCCAACGCAATCATCTGTTTAGTACCGCCCGAAAGTTGGCGCACTGGTCCCTTTGGAATATCCGTAAGCCCAATAAATTGGAACAATTCTTCTGTACGATTAAGAATTTGCGTGTGTGTCAGTTCATACAAACTGCCTGCAATGTCCATATTTTCCCGCACGGTCAAATCCGGGTAGAGCGTAAATTTTTGAGACATGTACCCTATGTGCGGCTTGAGTACGGCTGTAGAGGCCGCCACATCTGTTCCATTTACAAATACTTGCCCGGAAGTTGGATTTAAAATGCCGCATAGCGTACGGATTGTGGTGGTTTTGCCAGCTCCGTTTGCGCCCAAAAAGCCAAAAATCTCTCCGCGGCGAACCTCAAAGGAAATATCGTTTACCGCTTTGAAATTTCCAAATGCAATGACTAGATTTTTTACTTGTATAATCGTATCATTCATGTTTCAAAAATAGTTCCGCAAAATTGGTAACATGCAGATTTTCCATTACTGTATGTGGTTGCCCGGCAGCAAGTAAATGTCCGTTTTGCAACACATGCACTTTGGCGCAACGTTCGGCTTCATCCATATAAGAAGTGCTTAAAATAACCGTCATTTCCGGGCCTGCCACGTTATAGACAATATCCCACAATTCTTGGCGTGAAACAGGGTCCACTCCAATGGTGGGCTCATCTAATAGCAAAAGCGAGGGGCGGTTTAACAGCACGCTCATAAGGCCTAATTTCTTATACATACCCCCGGATAATTTCCCTGCTGGGCGGTCCTTAAAAGGTGTCATCCCTGTTGCGGCCAATAATTCTTCTGCCCGCTTGTTAAAATCTTTGTCGCCCAAATTGTATAAATCGCGGAAAAATTCCAAATGCTCCCACACACTTAAATCAGGGTACAAACTAGGTTCTTGGGGAAAATATCCCATGCGAGAGATAGCCTCCTGCGGCGTGCAAACTTTGCCCTGATAGGTAAATTCACACTTCCCTTGTGTAGGATGCAGTAAGCCTTTAATTAAGCGCAGCAACGTCGTTTTCCCCGCTCCGTTCGGGCCCACCACCCCGTGCACCATTCCTGCATCAAAAACGGTGCTTACGTCCGTTAAAGCTGCGGTGGTGTTGAGCGTTTTGGAAATATGGATTGTCCGAACTTCAATAGACATTATTTTACAAACTCCGTTTCCAGCGTCATCCCGGGTTTAAGGGTTTGGTTTTCGTCATTTTTAAAGCGCGTTTTTACACCGTACACAAGACGTGTACGTTCTTGACGTGTTTGTACGTTTTTGGGCGTAAATTCGGATTGGTCGTTGATCGCCAAAATGCGGCCTTTGAAAGTTTTATTGGCTTCCGGCAAATAGCCGCTGACTTCTTGCCCGATAGACAGATGGGCTAGCTCTTCATAGGGCACATAAACCCACACGTCCAGTTCTTTTAAATTAGCGACGGTAAGCATTTTTTTACCGGCACTGATAAATTCATTCGGCTCGTAGTATTTATAAAGTACTTGCCCGGTTAACGGACTGGTAAGAGTACACCAGCTTTGCTGCAAGGCAGCCTCATCATACTGATGTTTTTTAAGATCATAATTTTCTCTTGAGCCTGCTGTTGTTTTTAAAAGTTGGGCGGCGCGGTTAAACTCCGTTTGCGTAATTTCTTTTTTGAGATTTGCCGCATCACAGGTTAGGCGTGCTACTACTTGGCCTTGCGTCACCGGGGATCCTTCTTCTACCAAAATTTCTTGAATCGTATCGCTCAAACGGGCAGAAATATCCACGGATACTGCCTCTGCTACTCCACTATAATGAAACGGCGTACTGCGGAAAAAGGTCAACGCCACAATTACTAAAATTAAAAGCACTACTACGGCGATAATAATTCTTTTTTTCATAAAGTCTCCTTGGCTAAACTATTCAAAATGGCTAATTGATTTAGCTCCTCCACCTGCACATCTGCCAACGAAAGTTGGCTCTCCAGTAAGTCCAAATTGGCGCGGTCTACTTCAAAGAAAGTAACGGCCCCGGCTTTATAGGCCTGATAGGTAAGGCGGGCAGTTTCATCAGCTTGTTTAATTGTATCTTTCAGCAAATTCTCTTGTACTTGCAGGCCATACAAACGATCTTTAGCAGTAGAAAACAAGGCTTCTAACGTTTGCTGTGCATCTTGTTTTTCATAGGTTTTTGCACGAGCAAGTTCCTTTTGTGCCTTGGCTTGTTGGCGGTCTTTGCCCCCTTCAAAAAGCGGAACAGAAACAGCCGCTCCCGCACGCCCTAAAAATACGTGTTCGCGGATGGCTCCGTTGGGGTATTCAAAATACGCGCCGCCCTGCAAAACAGCACGCGGATAGAGAGAAGATTGATAACTATTCGCCAAATACTCGTAGTACTGGGCCATTTCATCTAACGCCGCCAGCTTGGGAGAGTTTTCATCAAACTCGCTTTGGCTGTACGGACGGAAGACTTGGAGCGTGCTTTCCAACGGATCTGTATTTAAGACGGTAGAAGTTTTGTTTTCTTCTTGGGCGTTGGCAAGCCGTTTATCCGTCGGATAAGAGGGATCAATGCCATAATCGGTACCGGTTAATTTAAATAACGTACGCAACTGTCCGGCCAACCTACTGCGGGCTCCGCTCATAGCGGTTTGTGTTTTTAATACTTGCTTACGGGCTATGGAAACATCCAACTTGCTTTTTGCACCCGCTTTATAGGCCGATTGCACATCGGCAAGTTGTTTTTGTGCTACTTCCAACTGTCCGTTTAACAATACCAGACGTTGCAAAAGTTGTTGCACGGAAAAATAGGCCTGTTGCACTTGTAATAAAATTTGTTTGCGTGCAAATTCATACGATTGTTCTTGGGCACTGGCGGCTTTAGAGGCACTTTTTTTAAGCGCACTGCGCCCGCCGTTATCAAACAGCACATAACTGGCGGTCGGCCCTACGGAGTATCCCCACGTATCGCCAAATTTCAATTTCTGTCCACCTAATTTTAGGGTCGGAACTTCCGACACCCAAGACGCCTTTGCATCCAACGATAAAGACGGATAGAGCGAAGATGACACACTTTTTTCTTGTGCCCGCGCAGAACGGACTTGGGCTTCTAACCCTTGCAGTTGTGCGGAAGATTTAAGCGCATCCCGTTCACAATCAGCCAAGGACAAAGAAGAAATATCCAACCCATAAAGTACGGTTGTTGTAGTAAATAATACCAGTAACCCGAATAGTTTTTTCATAAGTTTCCCTTACTATTATTTTAGCACTTTGAGAGAACGTACAAGATAAAAGCCCAAAATTTGATTCACAAACCCGTTTAAGTGCCTAGGCCTGGGTTTCCGTGCGTGGGCACCTACTTAACACGTGGAGCAGGATTTCCGACAACCGTTATTTCGTTGCCCACGTGCAATTCAAACGATAAAATCCCGGTTAATGATAAACAAAAAGAACAAGATATTGTATAAAGAGCAAGGACAGAGTTTTGGACACTAGAATATTTGAGGTGTCGTCGAGAAAATCAAAACTGTATTGCTCGCTCCGGGAATCGAACTAAAATCTTCAAAATCCCGTTATTTCCCTCACATACTATAATTATTAGTTCTCGTCGAAGAAGTATAAAAACTACTAAAAAAATTCTCGAAAACTATGAATATACTGGGCACAGTTTGGACACTATATCCGCGTAGTTTTTCCGGTTGTTTTGCGGTTAAATTTCGCGCGTTTATTATGCCATGTGCGCTTTTTGGTCACAGTAAATAAGCAAGATTAAGCAAATAAGCTATACGGAGAATGGACAGAGTCCTTCAAAATTCTTCGCTACTTATAAGTGCCGGATAGCCCAATTTTTGGGATACAAATTATTGGCCCGCTCCCCCAAGTTTTTCATAAATCCAAGCGGACAATTCTGATACGTAACCAGTACAAACCCCTTCGGAGCATTGGCAGGTAAGACAAAACTCTCGCGGTGCAAATAACGCCGGGCTTGCTCCAAGGTTAGTTCCACGCGCGGATAAGCATCTGAAGAAGTATTTAAAGAAAGAGCCTGCGCCACGGAGGGAATTTTCTCTTTCCCTTTTTGCTCAAACGTAGGTAGGCCGTCGGACAGCACGTGTATTAAACGATGTGCTTGTGCATGCTTTCTCACCGAACCCGGCAACATCGCTGGTATCGGGGAGGTGCCTTTCTTACGAAGCACAGCTATAAAAAGTCCCTCACTTTGCGTAATACCGGGAATAAAACGGTACACAGGATCGTTCCAATCCGCCAGCAAAGAGCCGGTAATTTGCCATTGCGACGGCACAGGGATAGACAATACTTCAGCTCCTAACTTCTGCGCAATAAAACGTACATTTTCCTCGTTTTCATGCGTATTAAACGTACACGTACTGTAAATCAACAATCCGCCCGGACGCAAACAAGGCCAGATATCTTGTAAAATTTGGCGTTGGCGTTCTTGGCAAAAGCGTACGTTTTGCAAACTCCACTCGCTCACGGCCCCCGCATCGCGGCGGAATAACCCCTCGCCCGAACACGGCACATCGGTCAAAATTACATCAAACGTCCAATCGGTTTTTTGAAAATCATGCGCATAGTTGTGCGTTACCAGCACGTCGGGGTGACCTTGTTTGAGCATATTTTCCAGCAAGATATTGGCCCGGCGGCGGTCCGGCTCGTTGGAAACCAATAAAGACCCGGCCGGCAGAGCCGCCCGCATGAGGGTAGATTTTCCCCCCGGTGCCCCGCATAAATCCAGAGCCAAAACAGGTACAGTAACAAACTGACGCAAGACATAGTCCAAAAATAAAGAACCAGCCTCCTGTACGTAATAGATCCCCGCATGAAAGAGCGGGTCCAACGTAAAATCGGGGCGTTTATCCAACCAATAAGCGTGCCTACACCACGGCACAGCCGTTGCTTGCGGGAAGATTGGTTCCGGAGGAACTTTCCACGGATTTAGACGGATACTAACAGGCGCAGTCTCCTCAAACGCTTGCAGAAAACGCTGCCAGCGCAAGGGGCCAAACAAAGCGGATGTATACGTCGTAAATTCTGGTGGTAAGGACATATTGGGTTTCCCCTCCAAGCGATGTTACTATTTTACAATTATTTGCCCGGTTTAACACGGCAAACCACCCTCATGCAGGCGGAACTCGCTGGAGATACAAAAAAAACCCCGGGCGTATCCCGGGGGTTTTAAAAGAGAGGTCGTATTTGAATTAAATAGACAAACGACCGGTTATTTCTTTAGTCACTCTTTCCTGTGAAGTCCGTCCGTCACCGACTTCTTCCATCTGTACATCCGAAGGAGCCACAAAATCCGGCACGTCTTTTTTTTGCTGTTTTTTAAATTGGTCGATAACACCAAACAACATCGCCGAACTAGTTACCCCGCGGTAATGACGAATAACGGAACCGTCGTCCACCGCCTCCGAAGGCATCACTTGGAAAGGTTTCCCTTCGTAAAATCCGCGAGGCAAATGCGTGAGCATGGCCATGCGATATATTTTCCCCGGACGGACTTTCCAGCCGTTAATGGTTACTTTCTCTAATTGAGGGTTCCCATTGTTGCACACAAATTTAATACGCACATTTTTGGAATATCCATAGCCCGAGAAACACTTCCCATCGGTCTTGTTGTATCCGATAGACTGCGTAATCGCGCGCAATAAGTGTTCGCCGGAAATATCAAATGTTCCGGCATGCTCCTCATACGGGGCCATTTCCGCAAAGTAACGGCCTGTCAAATCGCCCGGTTTATAATCACTGCGGGTGGAGTTGAGCGAAAAAGCCGCCAAATCAATTCGCTCTGTTTTGCGAATAGATCGGTACATTTCATCCGCCATTAAACGCGCCACAGCCGGTGCCCGGTCTACCTGCGTAGCAGACGGATATTTGGTAATCAGCGTCGGCACGTGCGCGTACAACGTTTCGTCTAATTCTGTTACACGGATTGATTTTAAATATTCTTTCACTTGCGGGTCTTCGGCACCGTCTAACGCCACAAATTGCGGCTCCGCTACGGTGATTTCTCCCGTTTGGTCATCTTGATGAATAACCGTTTTGGAAACACTGCCCATGTACGGACCGCCTTCCAAAGCCCACGGGCCGCGGCCGTCTTCGCCGGCTAACTTGCCGACTAAACGCATCTTATGCGCGTGACCGCCCAGCATGAGGTCAATATCCGCAAACGAGGGAGCCACGCGCAACGGGTCCAAAATATTGCTGCGTTTATCGGTGGAAATGCCGTCGGTTAACAACGAATCGTGCGCCAACACGATAATCACATCCGCTCCGGCTCGTTTAACTGCTTGCAATTGAACTTCAAAATCTTCCGTAGACGGAGCATTGACAAGCCGCATGCGTTCCACGCCCGAACCGTCCATGGCTACCCCAATCACTCCCACGCGAATGCCGTCCACCGTATACACCGCATGCGGTTTTACCTCTTTGCCGGGGATATGCAGGTTGGACACGTTCATAGCCAGCACGTCGCCGTGGAAATCAGCCAACATATCTCCCAACCCCTTGTCGCCAAAGTCGCTATCGTGGTTGCCGATTGTCAACGCGGTATACCCCATACGGTTCATCAGTTCCGTGGAGTATTTCCCGCCCGAAAGGTTGGCTTCGTAAGAACCGCTGCTAAAATCGCCGCTATCCAACAACAAAAAAGGCTCTTGCGTGTTTTTTAATACAGTGGCCAAACGGGAAAAACCGCCAAACTCTTTGCCTGCATTATCTTTACGGCTAAAATAGTGCCCATGCATGTCCGTAGAATGATAAACAACAATATCCTTGGCCCACAAACACGTAGCCGTTACAAAAACAGCTAACAACGTAATTAATTTTCGGTACATATATCCTCCCTTTACAATGTGACAACACTTTTGCATTTTATCTATCCGTCATCGCTTTTGTCAAGAAGCGATAGAAACTTCTACTACATAAATTGATTTCTTATTTTTACGCCTTTATTGCCCGATCCATTTCTGCCCACCGAATTGGTACGAAAATTCCCCTTTACGTGCAATCAACCGAGGCAACGAGCTGAAAGGCCCATTGTTGTCACTAAAACTCCACGCATCTACCTTATCTTTAATAGCGTCCCTGCTGGTTTATCGGGAAATTTATAGATTATTTACCGTTCGGATACGCTTTGCCGGTAGCTACAATGTTGCGGGCAAAA
>JAKSPG010000005.1 GCA_024405075.1 Elusimicrobiaceae bacterium
CAAAGGAGATACGTATGGAAAAGAAAAGTCGTTTGTTGGGTCGTTTAGACGTTAAAGCATTTACGTTAATTGAGTTGTTGGTCGTTGTTCTTATTATTGGTATTTTGGCGGCGGTGGCTTTGCCGCAATACCAAAAATCTGTGGAAAAATCCCGTGCTACGCAAGCATTGGCGGTATTGCGTTCGGTGTATCAAGCCCAAAAGGCCTATCATTTGGCCAACGGCAGTTATGCCGCAACATTTGATGAATTAGCGGTAGATATCTCCTGGAATGGGAATGGAAGGTGGTCCAATTCATCGCATCAATATCGTTCCAACGAAGATTGGTCGCTAGAATTATATGAATCTGTGGCTGAAGATGTAGCCGTTATTGTGGGGCGTTTGCGCGGTAAATATGCGGGTGGGGCGTTTGGATTTGTACTCAATACGAACCGGAGTTGGCCTACCGACAAACTGTTATGTTTTGAACGGACGAACAACGGGGTCGTTTTTACGGGTGCGGCTGGCGGTTATTGCCAAAAATTATTTCACGCAACACCCTGGGTCACTTTACAAAATCCGCGTGTATACGTTATACCGTAAGCGGCGTATATTTAGCGCATAAAAAAGGGCTTCCCAACGGGAAGCCCTTTTTCGTTAAAACAACTGTTTAGTTTACGCCGTGCATCCAGCGTTTGATTTTGCCGGAGAAGGCCCATACCAACACGCCAAACACCATTAAAATACCTGCCGGTATTGCAAAGAAGACCGACATGTTTTTCAAACTGGAAGACAGCGTGGCGAAATATCCGCCCATCAAATTCCCTACGAAGGAAGACGCCAACCATACACCCATAAACATGGACATAAATTTAGCAGGTGAAAGTTTGGTAACCATGGATAACCCCACCGGCGATAAGCAAAGTTCGCCGCAGGTGTGAATCACATAGAGTGCCACCAACCACATCATATTGATTTGATGTTCGGGAGACAAGAACAGCGCACCAATGGCCAAAATCAAAAAGCCGAAACCCGTTAAAAATACGCCCATGGCAAATTTGAAAGGGATAGACGGCTCTTTGCCTTTGCTACCCAGTTTAATCCACATTTTGGCGAATAACGGTGCCAAAATGACGACGGAAATCGGGTTAATGGATTGGAACCACGATGCTTTAAACTCCAACCCTGCGTGGGCCAGGTGTTCAGGCAGTAACGCCGCCAACCAAGCCGGGAAGTGGAGCGTCGGCAAGTGGATAGAAGTTTGGGCAAATTTGCTTAACGAAGAACCGGCTTGCTCAAAGAACGCAAAGAAGAAAATGGCAATAAAAGTGAAAGTAAAAATCGCTTTAATTTTATCCCATTCATCTTGTGTAAGCGGGCGGTTTGCCTCTTCAGCTTTGGCAATTTCGGTCGGGTCTTGGAATTTACCTGCTTTGCGGGCCGGTAACAAGCCCACATGCCCCAAGTATTTCTCTTGGGAAACCAAATACCACACTAACCCAATAACCATGCCTAAACCGGCGGCCATAAAGCCCCAACGCCATTGGACCCAGGCCGGGGAGGTGGAGGTGACTTCTCCCAAATAACCGGTTACAAACGGCGCAAAGAACGCACCGATGTTAATCCCCATGTAGAAAATGGTGAAACCACCATCGCGGCGGACATCGTTGGGTTCATAAAGTTCCCCTACAATACTGGAGATATTGGGTTTGAAAAATCCGTTCCCGGCAATGATCAAGGCCAAACCGGCATACAAGGCAACTTTAGCTGGGATAAACCCGTAGGAGGCCAACGTAAATTGACCCAGTGCCATTAAAATAGCCCCGATAGTAATAGCATGACGTTTGCCAATATACCGATCTGCTAAGAAACCACCCAATAAAGGAGTGGCATATACTAAAGCCGTAAACCAACCGTAGACTTTATAGGCTTGAGGGTCGCTGAAACCAATGACGGCACTGGTCATAAAATAGACGAGCAGCGCACGCATACCATAGTAGTTAAAACGTTCCCACATCTCCACCATAAAAAGCATGTACAAGCCTTTGGGGTGGCCGTTTTTAGCAACATTGTGCTTTACTTCTTCATCTGTCATTTTACTCATCTTCTCCTTATCAATAAAAAAACGGTACCCTTTATTATATCAAATATGGAGGACCCTGCATCGGATTTGTTAAAATCCGCCGCCGAGAAACAATTGGGAGGCAGCAAATACGGCTTGATAGATGTGGTAGCAAGCAAGTACAAAATAAAATCCCAATACGACCAGTACAACCGAATAAATCCATTTGGCGGCCAGACTGATACGTTTGGAAAGCCACACCATCGGTAGGGCAAACGGCCCCAACACCAGCGTAAGTAAAATAATTCCGCTGTGCGAGTACCAAAAGTTATGTCCCGGTTTTAAACTGCGTCCGCAACCACGGCAGAAATTATCGGTCGGGTCAACGGCGCGGTGGCAATGTGGGCAAGTATCGGGGGTCATAGCGCAATTCCTTTGTTGCGTAAAAAGCGTTTGATGTGGCTGCGTGCAGCGGCCGTTTTGGCTACCGTAAGCCAATCGCGTTTCGGTTCGCCGTTTTTGCGGGTGATAATTTCGCACACGTCGCCGGTTTTAAACGTATAGTCCATGCGTACCATGCGGTTATTTACTTTGGCTCCCACATAGTGGTTGCCGATATCGGTGTGAATGGCGTAGGCAAAATCAATGGGGGTAGACCCTTCCGGCAGTGATTTAACATCCGCACGTGGTGTGAAAACGAAAATTTGTTGCAAGTTGACGTCCGTTTTAAAACCTTCCAAAAATTCGCGCGGGGCCGTTAAGTCCTGCTGCCACTCAATCCAACGGCGGATCCAGTTAATTTTCTCGTCAAAATTTTTATCTTGTTTGGTGTTACCCATTTTATAACGCCAGTGTGCGGCAATACCATACTCGCACGTGCGGTGCATTTCTTCGGTGCGGATTTGCAGTTCAATGATGTCTCCGTCCGGCGAAAGAACCGTTGTGTGGATGCTTTGGTACATGTTAGCTTTGGGGGTGGCGATGTAGTCGGTAAATGTGCCGGCAATGGGTTTAAATACGCTGTGCACAATTCCTAAGGCCCGGTAACAATCTTGGACCGTTTTTGTAATGATACGCACGCCCAGTGAATCTTGTATCTCCGCAAACGACAAGTGTTGGCTTTGCATTTTGCGGTAAATGGAATAATAGTTTTTAGCCCGCGCCAAAATGCGCGAATCCAAATGCGCTTCCTGCAAGGCCGGTTGCAAGTGAATTTTGAAATGTTCTAAGGCGGCTTGCCGGTCGGCCGTGCGGGCTTCCACTTCTTTTTTTAAATTTTCGTATTCGGTCGGGTGCAGATACTTAAATGATAAATCTTCCAAATCGGTTTTAATTGTAAACATCCCCAGCCGCTGCGCCAACGGGGCGTATAAAGAAATTGTTTCGTACGCTTTAAGCTTTTGTCGCTCGGGCGAGAGTGCATCCAGCGTGCGCATGTTGTGGGTACGGTCGGCCAGTTTAATTAAAATAACGCGTACATCTTCCGCCACGGCAATTAACATTTTGCGCCAATTTTCTACAGTTTCTTCATCGGTAGAGGAAAATTTCAAATCGCTTATTTTAGTTACCCCTTGTACCATGTGGGCCACTTGCGGGTTAAATTCTTTGCGTAAATCTTCCAGCGTGATAGAGGTATCTTCTACCGTGTCATGTAAAAGGCCGGCGCAAATGGTGTCCGCATCTAAATTAAAATCCATTAAGATGTTGGCCACGTGCTGACAATGGATAAAATACGGCTCGCCGGTTTCGCGCTTTTGGTTGGCGTGTGCTTTTTCGGCAAAGTGGTAGGCCTTCTCAATCAAGGAGGTGTCTTGGTTGGGGTTATATTCCTTGAATTTTTTAAGCAGCGTTTGTAAATCCGGTGCGGTGTCCATATATTACTTTTGTTGTAAATTGTTCAAAATTTCCCGGGCGGCTCGGGCGGCTACTCCCGGCTCGCCTAACTGGGCGCGCAGTTGCAACAACGCTTGGCGCATGGCAGCCAGTCGCGGCGGGTTTTGAAACAGGGCCATCGTTTCCCCGGCCAGTTTATGCGGGGTGGCCTCTTGCTGGATCAGCTCTTTGACTAACGGCTTATCCGCTAGTAAGTTAACCAGCGAAATATACTTTACTTTAATGACCATTTTGGCAATTTGATACGTCGGCCAGAACATTTTGTACGCTACGACCATCGGCACGCCCAACAGGGCATTTTCCAGCGTGGCCGTGCCGGAACATGCCAACAAAAAATCCATCTGTTTGCGTTGCTCGTAATTCGTATCTTTCACAAAATGAAATTGCGGATGGAGCGGTTCGCCTAGTAGCGCGGCCACGGCTTTTTCGTCAGCGTCTGGTAATAAAAACATAGAAGCTTGCGTGCGCGGAAACTCTTTTAACACTTGTTTAAACGTTTGGTAAAATGCCGGAGCCAGCCGTTTGATTTCACCCGGGCGGCTACCGGGTAGCATGCCCAGTTTCCACGCATGGTTTTTAGGGTCGGTTATATGATAATCTTTGGGCAGTGGCTCGGGTAAAATGTCCAAAAGCGGGTTTCCCAAAAATACTGCGTTGCCGCCGAATTTTTGGTGGAAGGCCGGTTCAAAGGGATAAATGACAAACATTTTTTTGGTAAGTCGCGCCAGTTGTTTGGCCCGATACTGGCGGCTGGCCCACACTTGCGGTGTTACGTAGTAGTACGCCGGGATATGACGGTGCTCCGCCATGCCGAGTACCTGGTGATTAAAACCGTAAAAATCTACTACGATGACGGCCACGGGATTTTGGGTTTCCAGGTACGTGCGGATTTGGTTCATCAATTCCACCCACAAAGGCATTTTTTTAAGGGGTTCTACAAATCCGCTGGCTCCTTTGCCGGCTAAATCGTATAAGAAATTATCGCACAGCGGCTGCATATTTTTGCCGCCGATAGCGGTAATGCGTACTTCCGGGTCGGCTTCTTTGAGTGCTCGGATCAGCCCGGCCGCGTGAATATCGCCCGACACATCACCCGCTACAACGAGTATATTTTTAACAATAGGGGTAACGGTGGCCATTAGTGATCTCCTTTGAGTTGTCCGATCGTTTCATCCAACACCGCTTGCGCCGCGCGGGCCACGGTGTTAAGGGCCTGCAGCGGTTTGGGCGTGTGTAGGTGGCCCGTTTTGGGTACATCAAAGCGATTCATTTTTTCCAAAATATGCAACGCCAAGTCCAAGGCTTTGGAACCTTTTTCGCCGCTGGGGGCAGGAGTTTTGGCGGTGTGAATACAATCAATAAAATGAAGAATCTCCGCCGTAATGGGCAGTTGTTTTTCCACTTTAGGGTACGTAACGGTTAAATCGTTCATGGAGTTGACGGCAGGTTTTTCCTTGCGGTACATCTTCACACGCGCGTTCATAAAATCTACCGATACATACCCATCGGGTTGGAACACATGCATGTAGCGGGCGCGTTCAAAGCTGGCGCGGCTGGCGGTCAAATCGGCCACGGTGCCGTTTTCAAAATGCAAACGCACATTGGCAATATCTTCGTGTGGGGAAAACACGCTCAAGCCGATGGCTTCCACATGGCACACTTCGCTGGGCACGAGCGTGTAGATTAAATCCAAATCGTGAATCATCAAATCCAGCACCACGCTGATGTTGGCCATTCTGCCGTCGTAAGGGCCTTGGCGGTTAATGGTAATAAAGCGCGGGTTTTGGATGTATTTTCGTGCTTCTACCACGGCGGGATTAAAACGTTCCACATGTCCCACTTGCAAAACCAGGTTATGGCGTTTGGCGGCGCGGATTAAATCGCGTGCTTCTTCCATGGTTACGGCAATTGGTTTTTCCACCAACGTATGCACACCGTGTTCCAAAAAGAACAACCCGATTTGGTGGTGTAATTGAGTGGGAGCCGCCACAATAACGGCATCCACTTGCCCGACGATATCTTCCGGGCGGGTATAAGGCGTGCAGTTATACTGCCACGCTAATTTTTGTGCGCGCATGACGTCCGGGTCACACACGCCTACCAGGCTAACGCCTGGCATGGCGGCCAGGGTGCGCGTATGAAACGTGCCAATTTTCCCGGCGCCGATAACACCAAAACGGATTTTCTTTTCTTCACTCATAAAATTATCTCTTAATTTATTATACCTAATTCTGTTCGTACGCAAACGGTAAAAAACCCCGCGCGCGTAAAAAGTTGGCCCGCCCGGCTTTTATTAGTATAATGTTTACATAGATTACGGATAGGGGAATTTTACACATGTTATACTGCAGGGCTAACTGGTTGAAACGGGTGGTGGCATTGGCGGTTTGTGGGATAAACACCGCTACGCTTTGTGCCGCTGGTAGCGAGAAAGAAATTTCGCTTACTACGCAAGATAGTTGGACCCTTTCGGCCGTTTATTTACCCGCCCAACCTGAGAAACGCACCGTTGTTTTACTGCACGATTTGGGTAAAAGCAAAGAAGCTTTTGCCGCTTTTAGAGCAGCCCTGGCTAAAGCAGGTATCGGATACCTGGCTCTTGATTTGCGCGGCTATGGCAAAAGCACGGGCGGGGGAGTTGCCTCCTCGTTTGCGCGCGAAGGGGTGGATAATCAATTTAATAAAATGACGCGCGATGTAGACGCGGCCATGGAATTTTTGCAAAAGCAAGGGGTTACCTCGGACCAGATTGCCCTGTTAGGGGCCGGCCTGGGTGCTAACGTGGCGGCCAAAAGTGTTACATTCTGGCCCGACACCGCGCTACTCGCCCTTATCAGCCCGACGGTAAACGTGCGCGACGTGCTGGTTATCCCGGCGTTGCGGCTCTACAAAAATAATGAGCTTATCGCGGCCGGAGCGGCTGATAGAAAAATGTTTTTGGAAGCCAGCGTCATTCGTAACGTAGCGTACTTGGCCACCGGGCCAGAAAACGGCCAAATCACTTTTTTGACGGCGTACGATAAAACCTCGCACGATATGTTAGACCAGTATCTAACGCCGGCGGTTATCCAGTGGATAAAAACTCCCAAACGGCCCGAAGTCGCTTCGGGCGAGGTGGTGTTGGAAGAAGAGGCCCAACAACCGCCGCAAGAGGGGTTGGTTCCATCGGTGCTGGAGTAAAAAAAACAAGGAGTAAACATGAATCCCGCACGGATTGTTTTTCCCGGTTTTTGGTTTGGTCAAAGCGACCCGGCGCAAGCGCAGGAGTTGGCACGCCGCGGCGTGGGCGGGTTTTGCGTGTACGGCGGTACGGCCGCGCAAACGCTGGAGCTTACCCGGCAGTTAAACGAAGTTTCTCCTTATGGGAAATTATTGTTTTGCGCCGATATTAAAGAAGATTTAACAGAAGTTATTTCTGATGCCGTACCGCTACCTGCCAACGTGCAGGTGGCGCAATGTGACTCGGTGCAAGATGCCGCCTACCGCAAAGGGAATTTGCTGGGCCGTATGGCCCGCGCGGCGGGGATAGATTGGGTGTTGGCTCCGGTGGTAGATTTGGGATATGCCTCCCCTTCGTTTGGCGACGAGCCGTTTGCTTTAACGCGTGTAGCGGGCGATATGCTCGCCGGGCTTTCCAACGCGGGGGCGTTGAGCTGTTTGAAATATTTCCCGGGTGTATCGGGCGCGCTTAAAACCTTGCCGCAGTTGGAAGATGCCGAATTTGTACCCTACAAACATTTGTTCCGGCGCGCCGATGCCGTCATGCCTTCGGACATGCTTTTCCCCAATATAGACGATAATGCACAGGCCATGCTGTCGGACAAAATTTTAAAAGGACTTCTCAAAAAGCGGCTTAATTATAAGGGTTGCGTGGTGAGTTTCCCGCTGCACAAAGCGCGCCTTCGCTACGAAGAAGCCAGCGCGATTAAAATGTTGCACGCGGGGGTAGAAAATATTTTGGCCCCCAAACATCCCGAAAGCGTGATAGACGCCGTGGAGCGCGAAGTCCGCAAAGGCTCGCTGGTGGACCAGATCATGCAATCCATTTCCAGCCACGAGATGTTCATCGGTAAAATTTCTTCCGGCCCGGAGCCGGAAAAAATAGAAGATGTTTTTAAAGCCGCCGAAAAAGCATTTAACTGATTATTGCAAAAAAGTATAAACTGCTGAATCGCTCCCGTAGATAATCCTCGTGCCTTGAAAAAGTTTCTTGCAAAACGAACCGTGTTCACTGATTTGATAGTTTCCGCTCCACAATTCGTGGCATAAGAGCGTGTCTGGCCGTATAGACGGGCTTTCTGTTTCTTTCGCTATAATAAAGCCGCCACCTTTGTACTTGCCGGTTAAAGGGGTCACGATTACACTTCGATAATCGGAACCGTTGTCTTGGAATTCTAACGACCAGTCTGCATTGGAGCGGGCCTCTCCGTAGTAATTAGTATCGGCCTTAACGGTACCCGTCCAGGGGATATCCACACTTAATTCGTCAAACTGTCGGGGCCAAGTGCCGTTGGCTAAATAATAATTTTCCGCGGCTTGATACACGCTTTTAAGCAGTGTAATGGCTTGCATGGCTTTTGATTTTTCTACCGATTTTTGGTACTGCGGCAAGGCAATACTTGCCAAAATGCCGATGATAAGCACAACGACCAACAATTCAATAAGTGTAAATGCTTGTTTGTTTTTCATAAAAGTTTTCCTTAAATAATGTCGTCATACTACACTTGATTTAGAATCTCACCGCTTTCTAGAACAGAAATAAAGAGAGACCCCATACAAGCGCCGGGATGACGTCTTTATATTTTTGCTGACACTTTATTATCGTTTTTTTTTTTGATATGTCAAGCGGAATTTGGCTGGCTGTCAAAATTATAGCAGGGTGTGGAGCGTTCAAAAGGCGTGTAGTAGGGCGGTAGTGGGCTTGGCTATTTTTGTTTTACTGAAAAAAATACCCGCCGTAAACAGGCGGGTATTTGCCATTTGTTCGTTGGGAAATTTTAGTCTTCCTTTTTAAATTTAGCAACGAGTTCGTCTTTGCGTTTGTTAAATTCTTTGACGAATTTTTCTTTGCCTTCGGCGATTTTTTCACGCGCCACTTCGGCTTGTTCTTTAATTTTGCCTTTTAATTCGTCGGTGTGTTCCAGCACGAGGTCCTTTTGTTCTTCGTACGTGTCGTTCGCCCAACGTTTCAATTTGCGGCGGGTGGTTTCCCCTTTGGCAGGCGCGAACAGCACGCCCAGGGCAATCCCTGTTACGGCTCCTAATAAAAATGCAGCTAGTCCGGTTTCGGCATTTCGGTTACACATAAAACCCCTCCTTTAGTTTGTATAATGTTATATAGATATTGTACAACAAATGGGTAAATTTTACCCGCAAAAAAAGAATAAAGAGGTACTCTCATGCCCAATCCGTCCTTGCCGCGCCAAAACGGCAAACAGCAAGATCCGTCAGTCCGCAAGAAAAATTTTGAAGAAGTCGCCCAAATTTTTACCAGAGAAGAAGCCCTGGCCGAGGCTGACCGCTGTCTGCATTGTAACAACGCACGTTGTCAGGCCAACTGCCCGGTAGGGGTACAAATCCCGGCGTTTATTGCGCTGGTTAAAGAAAATAAAGTAGGCGAGGCCCTTTCCAAAATCATGGAAACGAGTTTGTTGCCCGCTATTTGCGGCCGCGTTTGCCCGCAGGAAAAACATTGCGAAGGCAACTGTGTGTTAAAAGAAAAATTCGGCGCAGTTAATATCGGCATGCTGGAGCGTTATACAGCTGACACGGCACGCAAAGAGGGACTTCTTACAACGCCCGTGTGTGCTAAACCCACCGGCAAAAAGGTGGCATGTATCGGCTCGGGTCCTTCGTCGTTGGCGGCGGCGGCGGAGTTAGCGCGCGCCGGCCACCAGGTAACGGTATTTGAAGCGTTGCACGCGTTTGGCGGCGTGCTTCGCTACGGGATACCGTCTTTCCGTTTGCCGCGCGAAGTGATTGATGCGGAAATTGAAACCGTCAAAGCCATGGGCGTTACGTTCAAAACGGACGTGTTAATTGGAGCAACGGAAAAAGTAGCCGACTTATTAAACCAGTTGGCTGCCGGATACAGTGCGAGCGGGGCCGGGCTCCCCCCCCTGCTGGGTATTCCCGGTGAAAGTGCCGTAGGAGTCTATAGCGCGAACGAATTTTTAACGCGCGTCAATTTAATGCAGGCCTATAAATTCCCGCAGACCGATACGCCTATTCAAATCGGCCACCGCGTGGTGGTGTTGGGCGGTGGCAACAGCGCCATGGACGCCGCGCGCTGTGCCATGCGCCTGGGGCCGGAGGCCGTAACGGTAGCGTATCGCCGCAGCGCGGCCGAAATGCCCGCGCGCGCAGCTGAAGTGTTGCACGCAAAAGAGGAAGGGGTTGTGTTTGATTATTTGGTTACCCCTAAAGAGATTTTACAAGATGAAAACGGCCGCGTCAGCGGTATCAAATGTACGCGCAACGAACTGGGCGCGCCGGATGCCAAAGGGCGCCGCCGCCCGGTGGAGATAGCAGGGTCGGAATTTGTACTCCCGGCCGATACGGTTATTGTGGCGATTGGCCAGCGGCCTAACCCGATCATCGCCAAAACCACGCCCGAACTTAAAACGACCGAGCGCGGTGTGCTTGCGTTGGACGACCAAGGCCGCACCACCTTGCCCGGTGTGTACGCAGGGGGCGATATCATCCGCGGCGGCGCGACAGTGCTACTGGCCATGAAAGACGGCCTGGAAGCCGCCCACCGCATTAACGCTTACTTGCAAGAGGGGAAATAATATGGAAGAAAATACCATTTTAGTAAAAGAATCTTTAAATAGTGCCGTTGTTAAATTTGTTATTTATAAACCGCTGATTGCCAAGTCCGCGCGTGCGGGACAGTTCGTTATTTTGCGCGGGCGCGAAGGGGGCGAGCGCGTGCCCGTAACGCTGGTAGATTGGGACGCCAACAACGGGACTATTACCGTGATTATTCAGGCTATCGGTAAATCTACGTGTTTGTTTAATTCACTTAAGCAAGGTGAAAAATTTTTAAACGTCGCCGGCCCGCTGGGTACGCCCGTAGAGATAAAAAATTACGGTACGGTGGCAGTTGTTGGCGGCGGGGTAGGAATTGCCGAAGTGTATCCTATCGCCCGCGCATTAAAAGAGGCGGGCAACCGCGTGATTGCGGTGCTCGGCGCGCGCACGAAAGAGCTACTTATTTTGGAGCGCGAAATGACGGCTCTATGCGATAAAACCGTCTGCGCTACGGACGACGGCTCGCACGGTTTAAAAGGCATGGTAACAGACGCGTTGCAAGCGTTGCACGACGGTGGCGAAAAAATAGATGCCGGGTTTGTTATCGGCCCGATACCGATGATGAAATTTACTTCGCGTTTAATGGAAAAATTAGGCACGGTATCTTACGCGAGTTTAAACCCCATTATGCTAGATGGTACGGGCATGTGCGGTTGTTGCCGTGTAACGGTGGAGGGAAAAGTGCGCTTTGCGTGTGTGGAAGGGCCGATGTTCCCTGCGCGGACGATTGATTTTGACGAACTCATCCGCCGTACCGGCGAATACAAACCCCTTGAAAAACAAAGTTTGCAAGCGTTTGAAAAAGACCACGTTTGCAAGTGCGGCTTGCACTAATGATACTTACTGTAACTAAAAACACCCCCGGGTTGCCCCAGGGGTGTTTTTATGCGTATACAGAATTAGTTGCTTTGCGGCGATACGTCCGGCAGGGTTTCTTCCAAGTCCCGGCGCGATTCAATTTCGTATCCGTTGAGCAAGGTGGACATCTCGTTGTACAGTTGGCTGGCGCGCTGTTGGTAGCGTGCTTCCTTTTCCCGTACGGTGAGGGTGCGGGAATTTAAGATGTTCCGCAATTCTTGCTTGCTCGCTTGCCACAATGCGTTGCATGCATTAACGGCTTCTTGCCCGTAAGGAGCAAAGCGGCTGGGGAATACGCCCTCATAGATACTAATTGTTTGTTGCCAATCTTCCTCTAAAAAGCGTTGGATGGTATCGTCACCGCGTTGGTCCCACGCTTTTAGCGTAGCATCTTCTTCGGCGGCGGCATAGAGCCGGTTAACCTCCTGCGTGAAGGTATTGATGACGCGGTTATAATCTGCCAGCGCGGCATTCACATCTTCCATTTGGTCAATCCGTTGCAGCTCGCTGCGTGTTTGGTTAAACAAGTTGACAATCCTTTCTTGTTGGACAGAATTGTAAATGGTGGCTTGCCCGATGATTTGCGCTTGCTGGTTTTCCAAGAACTGCAGGCTTGCCACAATACTGTCTTTGAGACTGGTGCGTTCCAGCGTTTCCCGGGTTTGTTGGAACGAAGCTTCAAATTCATTACGTGCTTCGTTGAAGCGTTTTTGGCGGCGCTTGGCGTTTTGAATTTGTTGTATTCCCTCCAACTGTTGGTGGTAATCCGTTAACAATTGAGCCATTGCCTGATACTGTTCGGCATAAGCGGGATCTTCCACAGCGGCTTGTTCGTAAGCAACGCGTTGCTGTTCGGCAAAGGCCAAATCGCCTCTTAAATCCCGGTTGAGGGGGATTTGCTCTAACGCCCGGCTAAATTTGATTTTATTAGCCGCATATTCCACCTGTTCTCTTTCTGCAGCGGTTGTTCTAAAGGTGCCAAAAGTCGTTCTCAAACCGTCGGCCAGCCACAGGAAAGAGGCCCCGGCCGATATTTCGGATTCGGTCGTGTAGTGGGCATTCAAGTCGGCCATGATGTCCGGGTAGGTCGGCTGGGTCGGCGCGGTGGGGAGATCTTCCGGGTCCGGTGTGAATACATCACCGTACAAGTCCATGAGTTCTTGAGAAGCTTGTTGGGTCCCTTCGGTCCGCATGCGGTTTTGAGCCGAATACGCCCAGCGGTCCAAAATCGGGAACGTGATACCGAAAGTTTTAAACATGGACCAGAAATTATTGATAACAGGGTTGCTGGCAAGACGCACGGGGGCGCTCAGGAAGGCGTCAGCCTGTCCCGTATATCTTAAATGTTCAGCCAGTTGAGGGGCTAAGTCGCCACCGACGTTGCTGCCATTTACCCCGAATGCCTGGGCATCTTGAATGGGGTTAAAAGCACCGCCTTCGGGCAAACCCAATTCGGTTATTGTTTGATGTGGCGAAACAGCCAGCGGACAACCGCTTGCCGGGTCCGGATGCAGCGTGAAGGGCAATCCTTCCGCGGCTACCGGTTTGGTTAAATCCAACATGGTTTTGCCCAGTAATTCATCGTAAGCGGCTCGGCTGGCTACCTGCTGGCCTTTTATGGTGATAGTTTCGCCTTCTATCAGTTGTGTTAAATTCCTATATGCTTCATTAAAAATTTTGAAATTTTCTTCGGCAATTTTTCGTTCTGCTTCTGGTAAGCCGACCACCTTATCCGGGTGATATTGTCGTGCCAACTTGAAGTAAGCTCTTTTAATTTCTTGTGCCGAAGCGTTGGGTTGAACTCCCAATACCTGGTAGTAGTTCGGCATAGTGCTTTCCAAAGAGGCCGCTTGCTGGTTCAAGGCCGTTGAAAATTGCTCAAACTCACGCGGAGTAACCGCCCGCCATTGAGTACCGTCAAAGGCGTAGTAGTCAAACGAGCGCGAACCGGGGAACGGATATTTATCGGTCTGCAATCCACTGCTTGTCATCTGTGTTAGCAAAGCACCCAGCTGCTCTTCGGCCGATAACAAGGACACGTTCATTCCTTCGCTTTGGAGTATATACAACAACCGCGCTTTGCTAAGCGGCGAGTTGATGTTGGCCAGTGTAATCGGGCTAGCCAGACTGGGGAAGTTGCCGCCAAATGCATGGACGAGGTGGCTCGTCTGCGTACCGAAAGTGGAAGCATCAAATTCCAAGAACGTAACGGGTTGCTTTACCAAACCTACCTCGGAGTTTAGCGCAATAGCGGCAGGCCGCTGGGAGATAAACGTAAATTTAGTCGGATCAGGGATGTTACCGGTCCAGCTTTGCCACATGCGTTTCCAGAAAGGAGTGGCACCGGCTTGAGCTGTTGGCCCGGCGATATATCCAAACCCGCGGCGGGAGACCGGCATACTTATCCAGCCGGGTGTTGTTGTTGCAGCGGGGCCGACGTCAGCGGGGCTCGGAAGAGCGGTGGGGGGTTCCCCAATCGGTGCGGGCCCGGCGGACGGGGTTGTGGACGGTGCGGTGGAGGGGCGCACCTGCTCCGTGCGGGTGGTCACTTCCGTGATACCTCTTTCGGCCAGCATTTCTTCCGCGCTTTGGCGGTAGGCCCAGCCTTGGCGAATTTTTCCACCAAAACGTTTGGCCGCTTTGCTCCACGCTTGGCGGAAGTTAAGGGCGTCTTTAAATCTAAATTCTTTTAATACTTGCCAGCGTTGGGCCAACGAAAGGTTTTTCACTTCCGGGCCGATGCCGGCCCCGGCGCGGGCTTCCTGCATGGTTCTGGTCCAGGCGGCTCTGCGGGTGCTTACGCCGACTTTAAACCCCGCCCGGAACGCAGCTGGGCTGAACTGGACGACAGTCTTTAAGGCTTGGAAGGCCAGTTTGATTGCCTTGAAGATGAACATCCACAGAACGGTATCTACGACTAAATTTACACCGGCTTCTTGGTTTTCCGCTTCTACTTTAAGCGGGTTGAGGATATTTTCGCTATAGACGGGAACGGTTTGCCCGTTTGAATCGCGGAAAAACACCGGGGCACGTTGTGCCAGACGTTTTTGGCTACTGGGGGCCTGGGTTGCGGCGGATACCGTAGGTGCCTTGGAACCGCGTTGCAACAAGATTGAACTGCCGGGGAAGTAGTAGCCTTCTGCTTCGTTCCACAACGTTTGCGGGGCCGAGACGGGTAGTAACGTGTTGATAATACGGGCCAAATCGTCGGCCAACACGCGCATTTGTTCGCTGTTTAAATTATAAGCCGTGTGGGCGTAGTTAAATTGTTTTTCAATCCAGCGCACAATACCCAATTGGGCGGTTACACTTCCATTGAGCGGGGCATAAATATCTACGGCATGCTTGACAAGCCTTTCGCGCTGGGAAAGACTGATTGGCAGTGAAGTTAGCAGCTGCGTCGGCCAAGTTTCTTGCAACCGCCGTTGGTAATCCTGCCACTCTTGAGCGCTTTGCATGGTTGGGCCATTAGAGGTCGGGGCCGGGCCTAACTGTTGTTGCATGGAGGGGGGCGGCGTGGTTTCTCCCCGCTCTTTGGTGCGGGTACGTGCGTACGCTTTTACGGCCTCGGCTTCGGAGTCGTTTAAGCGTCCGGCCGCACCGATAGCCAATACGCGGGTATCGGTGCCATGTTGCGGGCCCGACATTTCTACTAGAAAAGAGATCGCTTCAGCAAACACAGCAGGTTTTACCGAGGTGTTTTCCAACTGTTCCACCAACGTGCCGAACAGTGTGCCCAGCATATCGGAATGACGGTTTTGCATGGGAGTTGGGCCAAGTGCGCTCGGTTTATCTTCAATGGCATCCACCAAGCTATATAAGTCGGATACTTTTTCCCGGATCAGCGCGTAGTTGACGGCAAATTGTACCTCCAAAATGCGGTTCAACATTCCACCGCCGACGTCGTTTCCGCTTGCGAACATATAGCTTAAACCATCTATAAATTCTTCTATCCGCTCTGCCAGGCGGTTATGTTCCTGCTTCATCGTCCGGCTTTCGTTTTGGAAGGACAAAGCAAATTGTTCGTACGTGTTTTCGCTGATAGGGTCTTGCATGCCAGCTGTTTTGTAGGCCAAGTGTGCCTGCCACAACATGACCCGCAGGGTACCCCGGGCCAGCACATCACCGCGGGCAGCACCTCGTAACCGGTGGAAGGCACGTGCCTGCAGGCGGGGTAAAATGTGCTTAAGGGTTTTGGCATCCTCCGGGTTGGTGTATTGGGAAAGCACGTAAAATACATATTCCGCTGCGTAAGTGGTAAGCAACAAGGAATTGTATTCGTCTACATTGGATCCTTGCAAACCGTAAGGGGTAATGTCGCCGTCTATCGGGTCAATGACTTCTATTAAATCTTCCAAGGTGGCTTCGCCGTAACTCAGCCATTCCAAGAACGCATTTTGCGGCCGGGTTTGTTGAGCCAGTAAGTCCATTTGCCGCTGCATGGAGGCCCGCCCGGGCGGATTGTAGGCCGTAGTGCTGGCCACGTGAGGGGGCGGCACGTTCGGGTCAAAGTTGGACAAGAGGGTATCCACCCGCAGATATTCTGCAGTCGTTTCGTGCATTTTTTGCACGACATTTTTTAGGTCTTGGTACGAAATGTCTTCTTCCTCGTATTTGAGGGCCAAATCCAACATGACGGTAGCGTACAATTCTTCCAGTTCTTCGTGTGTTTGGGCCGTGCGGAAGGAGGTTTCATCTAAAGGGGTTTCTTGTTCTTGGTTTTGCGCTTGAGTGGCTACTTGGCGATAGAGGTCCGCACGCGACGGGGTGGCCTGCTGCGCCTGGGCCAACTGTGGGGCGAATAGGTAAAAACTAAATACAAAAATCATTAGACGGCTAATCCAAGTAATCATAAGAAATGCCTCCTTGCGGCAACGTCACTCTGTATAGGTAGTATATAGTTTTTGCGCAAAAAGAAAAGGCCCAGACTATTCGAAAAAAAGTCCTAACCGCTTTTAGGTCTTTGGACCTATTTGTTGTAAACAGCACAGGCAGCCCGGCTGATGCGGGCTGCCTGTACCAAACCAACTATAACAATTTGGAAGCCAAATCCGCCAGACGGCTACGTTCCGTTTTGGTAAACGTAATGTGCCCGTAGGATTTTTGGCCTTTTAACCGGTCCACCAAATACGTGAGCCCGTTGGACTCCACATCCAAATACGGTGTATCAATTTGATACGGGTCCCCGGTGATGACGACTTTGGTGCCGTCCCCGGCGCGGGTAAGAATTGTTTTTATTTCGTGCGGGGTCAAGTTTTGGGCATCGTCCACAATCATATATTGCCCCGGCAACGAACGGCCGCGCATGTGGGTAACGGAAGCAATTTCAATTTTGCCGCTATCCAATAAATAGTGTGCTTTTTCTTCCCCTTCATCGGGGTTTTTGCGGTCCGCCAAGAAGGCCAAGTTGTCGTAAATAGCCCCCATCCAGGCCTCCAGCTTTTCTTCTTTAGTACCGGGCAGGAAACCTAAATCTTTCCCCACCGGGACAATGGAGCGGCATACCACCATGCGACGGTAGGCGTTTTCATCCATGGTGCGTTGCAACCCGGTGGCCAGCGTGATGAGCGTTTTACCGGTTCCGGCCGTTCCCACCAGGGTAACGATATCCAAACTGTCGTCCAGCAATAGCTCCATAGCAAAGCGTTGCTCCTTGTTGAGCGGTTTAATGCCCCAGGCAACCGGGTCCTGCCCGGACAGCGGATGCAATACAAATTTGTCGTCGTTGGAAATCCGCCCAATGGCTGATTTTTTGCTACCGTCGTTTGTTTTTAAAATAACAAACTGGTTGGGGAAATAGAGCGTTGGATCCATCGCCAGTTGTTTTTTTTGGTAGAATTCGTCAATTTGGGCCGGGTCTACTTCTACTTCTGCTACCCCGGTATAGAGTTGATCCACGTTTACTTTATCGCTGGTGTAATCTTGCGCGGCCAGGCCCAACGCTTCGGCCTTGAGGCGCATGTTGATGTCTTTGGTCACTACAAACACCGGGCGTGCATTTTTTTTATATGAGCCTTCTTTTTTGCTCAGCGTGTAAGCGATGTTTAAAATGGAATTGTCCGCTTTGTTAAACGCCAGCGATTGCGGCAGCAAGTTGGGTTTGTCTAGCTCAATGCGTAGGGTGCCCCCTTGCGGCAAGGTAACCCCTTCGTTGAGCCGCCCTTGTGTGCGCATATCGTCCAGCGTGCGGGAAACCATGCGAGCATTTTTGCCGCGGGTGCCGGATTCGTTTTTAAACGCGTCCAGTTCTTCAATAACGGCCATAGGGATAATGATGTCGTTATCCTCAAAAGCGTGTAAACATTCCACATCGTGTAGCAAGACGTTCGTATCTAAAATAAATGTTTTTTTCATAGGGTCCCCTTCGCTAAAGCGTAGTGCAACTACTCATAGTATAGACTTGTTTGAGAAGAAAATCAAGCGTTTCTTCTTCGGCAGTGCAAAAACCGCATATGTTTTTTAGCTCCAAATGGGTTAAAATATATATATGAAATACCTTTGTATACACGGACATTTCTACCAACCCCCGCGCGAAAATGCCTGGTTGGAAGAAATTGAACAGCAAGACAGCGCGGCCCCATTCCACGACTGGAACGAGCGCATTTGCGCCGAGTGTTACTCTCCCAACGCACTGGCGCGTTTGTTAGACAACCAACAAAATTTAATTGCCCTTACCAACAATTATTCCCGCATCAGTTTTAACTTTGGGCCGACGTTGCTTTCCTGGCTGGAAAAGAAAGAACCGGAAGTGTATCAAGCCATTTTAGAGGCCGATAAAATCAGCCGGACCCGCTTTGGCGGCCATGGGAGTGCAATTGCGCAAGCATATAATCACATGATATTACCGCTGGCTAACGCGCATGATAAAGAAACTCAAATCAAATGGGGCATTGCCGATTTTACCCGCCGTTTCGGTCGCACGCCGGAAGCACTGTGGCTGGCGGAAACGGCTTGCGATACTCCTACGCTTTGCGCGCTGGCGGATGCGGGGATGAAATTTGTTATTTTGGCTCCCGGTCAGTGCGCGCGTGTTCGCAAAATCGGCACGCAGGAATGGCAAGAGGTCGGCGCGGCCGTGGATCCAAAACGCGCCTACGAATGCAACTTGCCCAACGGTAAACAAATTGCGCTGTTTTTTTACGATGGGCCGGTTTCGCAAGGAATTGCTTTTGCGGATACCTTGTCATCGGGCGAGAAGTTTGCCTCGCGTTTGTTTAGCCCGTATACTAACGGGCCCGAGGACCAACTGATGCACATCGCTACCGATGGGGAAACGTACGGTCACCACCAAAAATTTGCCGATATGGCGTTGGCATACTGCCTTAAAAAAGTGGAAGAAAATCCGGACGTAGAACTTACCGTATACGGTGAATTTTTAGAAAAACACCCACCGCTTTACGAAGCTCAAATTGTGGAAAATTCCTCCTGGAGTTGTTTCCACGGGGTGGAACGGTGGCGGGCCGATTGCGGGTGTAACTCGGGTCGGGCGGGTTGGCATCAAAAATGGCGCGCGCCGTTGCGCGCCGCGTTGGATTTTGTGCGCGATGAGCTGGTTAAAACTTTTGAAACAGTCGGCGCGCAGTATTTTAAGGACCCGTGGGCCGCGCGCAACGATTATGTAGATTTAATCAACGACCGCAGTTTAGATGCCCAACACTGCTTTTTCCTAAAACACGCGACCGAAAAAGCCTGGAACGACCGCGTCGGGGCACTCATGCTGTTGGAAATGCAGAAAAATGCGCTTTTTATGTACACAAGCTGCGGTTGGTTTTTTGACGAAATCAGTGGGATTGAAACCGTGCAGATTATGCAATATGCTTGCCGGGCGTTGGAACTTAATAAGCGCCTAACGGGTAACGATTTGGAGCCGGCTTTTGTGGAAAAACTGTCCTTGGCACCCAGCAATTTAAAAGAACTTAAAAACGGGGCACGGGTATACGAGCGGTACGTAAAACCGCAGGCCATGTCCGTGGAGAAAATAGCGTTGCAACACGTTATTTCACTCATGGCAGACGAAACTATCAACCCGCACCGGGCATTTGCGTGGGAGGTGCTTGCGTTTACGCTGCGCAAATTAACGGCACCGGATGGTACTTTATGGACGGGGGAAATCACGTTAAAGTCCACCGTGACGCTGGTGGAAAAAGCGTTACAGTTTGCCGTGCTTCGCCGTGGTGCAGCCGATTTTGTGTGCGCCGCGCAGGAAAAATCGGACGCTGCGGCCGTGGCGTTTGAGGAATTGGAAAAACTTTTTAACGCACAAGATTACGATGAAATTGAAACGTACTTGTCGCAACATTTTGCGCATACGTATCCGTTAGCGGCCATGCTTAATGATGTGCGGCGTAAGGTGGTAGTCAGCACGTTGCGTCAAATGGATGACCGTACCGATCAAGGGTTTACGCGCTTGTTTGAAGAGCAATACCCAGTCGTGCGGGAGTTACAGCTAATCGGAGCTCCGGTGCCGCAGACGTTTGGAACGGTAGCTTCGTTTGTGCTGGGGCAGGACATTGTGGCGGAGATCCGTGCAGCACACCTAAACATTCCGGCACTGGAGGAACTTATGGAAGATGTGAAAGCACTCAACTTAAAGCTCCCGCCGCAAGTGCACCAAGCCGCTACCGAGAAAGCAACATCACTGGCGTTTGCGTTTGCGCGCAATCCGGAAGACAAAATGACCGCCATGAAATTGGTGGAAATGCTCAACTATGCCGAGATCTTTGGCTTTAAGGTAGACAGCGTTAAAGCGCAGGAATTTGTCTTTATAGGTATTGAAAATTTAGGCGAAGAAGCCAAAAACAAAGACATTGTCCGTGCGTTGGCACGTAAATTAAAAATCGCGCTTTGATAGTTGTTGTAGTGTCTTTTTTTTGTAGCGGTACAAACAAAAAGTTTGTACCGCTTTTTCATGGACATAGCAAGGGAACATAACAAAAAGAGTGTGGCTAGAAGTAAGTGAAAGTCTGCTCATTATTTGCCTGCCCCCGGCAAGGGGGTTGACATCGTTTTTTTTTTTGATACCATACGATTATAACC
>JAKSPG010000050.1 GCA_024405075.1 Elusimicrobiaceae bacterium
TATATCCAATTCCTTGCGTATCACGTACAGAAGGGAAAAAGACTTGTTGCTTAACCCCGCTTTCAACAGGATAATTCACAAAAAGATCTTTAGCTCGGCCGCAGGACAGACAGATTGTGTGGGCTCCGCCAATTAAGGCACAATGCATCAAAGAAGTATCTGAACAAACGGCGTAGGTGGCCCCGGCAGCAATTTGCATGGCTTCTAATAAAGAAGTTTTATTAACTAAATCTATTATGTTGGGAAAATCCGCCCATGTTCTACGCACGTTTCGCTTGCATGTCCCTATAACAACAATCTTCAAAGCGGTTTGCGCAGCCAGTTTGTTAGCCAAAAATACGAACCTCTCCAGTGGCCAATTACGCAGCGAAGTGCTTGTAAAAGGAACAAATACCAAGTAACGCGGTCCTATTTTGTTCTTCCGAATAAGTGTCTGCATAGATTGCTTGGAAAAAGGCAAACTTAGTTGCGGCAGTTTAAAGGGATGTTCCAACATTTTTTCCAGCAATTCCTTAAAATAAAACAAAATAAACTGCTTATGGGAAACCGTCAATAACCGCGTATACACCCGGTCCTGATAAGAACTAGCCGGAGCTAAAAGAGTATTCGTCTCTTGATCAGATATTTTTTGCAAACTGTGTACTCGAGTCATTACATTTTCTACAAACACCTCTCGCGCTGGCTGCATATTATAGGCAATTCCCCATTTCTTTTTCCACAAAAGATGTCCCTCTTTTCCGCGCAAATACCTCCCATAATACTGTGGAAGGAAAAAAAGAAATTTGGACTTGTTCCATTTTTCCACATCTGGCAACGTAAAAAAATTCTTTACATATTGTTTGTCATATTCTTCAACAATGGGCAGGAATGAAGAAGAACATAAAAACGAGATTTGCCACTGCTTGCGCCGTGCAACCTCCGCAATTTGCGGCCAAAATAGACGGAAAAATAAATAATCGCCTACACCGTCTAACTTCACAAATAAAACAGGGTGTGTATGTCCCAACTCAGTCATAAAAGATCCTTTTTCCGTTGGGCCCGGCACAAAAAACGGCTACTATACCGGGCCATACACACTAAACCCAATACAACAGCCGTGGCTTGTTTCCGTACGGAAACAAGCACTCGGTGCAAACGGGTGGCCGCCCGTTTGTACCTAAACAGCTGTTTTTGGAGTGTGTATGGGCTCTCAAAAGAGCCTACCTGTTACATCATAAGGTCCAAAAACAGTAGAATCAGTTTATATTAAATTTTCGTCTCCTCAATCAAAGATATCATATTTTACCAAATACGCATATAAATAAACCTACACCATGCAAATTCCTGCCTTCAAAACATCAGCAACGTTACCGCCATCACAGCCATGCCCGCAATCACGCCGGCAATCACGTGGTGGCCTTCGCCGTATTCGTGCGCGGTGGGCAACAACTCATCGAGCGAAATATACACCATCACCCCCGCAATAGCGGCAAATAAAATACCAAAAACCGCCTCGTTTAGAAAATGCCGCAATACGACAAACCCCGCCAAGGCTCCCACCGGCTCGGCCAGGCCGGAAAGTGCACTGTAAAGAAATGCTTTTTTGCGGTTACCCGTTGCGTGAAAAACCGGCAACGCCACGGCAATCCCCTCGGGGATGTTGTGCAACGCCACCGCCACCACGACTGAACTTCCCAACGTTACGCTATCCAGCGATGCCATAAATGTAGCCAGTCCCTCGGGCAAGTTATGCACCGTCAGCACCAGCGCAGTAAACAATCCCAACCGTTTTAATTTATCCGCCGGGTCCAGCGTGTGCAACTCCACGTGGTGGGAAGGTAAAAACCGGTCTATGCTCCATGCTAGCGAAATCCCGGCAAAAAATAGTCCCACGCTCATCCATTCCCCCGCTTTTACCCCATACGATATTTGCAGTAACTTCAACGCCTGCGGCAATAGTTCGCGAAACGAAACATACACCATGACTCCGGCCGAAAAACCAAGCCCTACCGCCAGCGAGGCCAAGTTTTCTTTTTTGAGAACAAACGCTAACGCGCCGCCAATCATGGTAGCACAACCCGCTAAAAAACTAAACAGTAACGCAACGGCGACTGATTCGTGCATAGCTCTATCGTAACAAAAACCATGCCTACACCCCGGCGCAAAAAAATATTAGTTCCGGCTCCGGAAAAGTTATAATACCTATATGCCCCCGGCCACTCATTCAATTTTACTGACCGATGAATTTAAGGACGCGTTGGCTTTATTAGAAGCCAAGCCGTTCGTGCAGCCGCTTATTTTTGTTACGGGCCGCGCCGGGACGGGCAAAACTACGCTGTTAAGATACTTTGCTACGCACACGGCACAAAATACCGTCGTACTGGCCACCACGGGGCTGGCGGCTATTAACGTGCGCGGGCAGACAGTACACTCGTTCTTCCGCCTCAAACCGGGCAACTTGCTAGACTCCGCCAACCTACACCGCTTGCCGCGCAAAACCGTGGAAGCATTTGACACGCTGATTATTGACGAAGCGTCCATGTTACGTGCCGATTTATTAGATGCCATGGATTATATTTTGCGTCTTTCCACGCATTCGGACAATCCCTTTGGCGGCAAAAAAATTATTTTATTTGGGGATTTATTTCAACTGCCCCCGGTAGAAGAAAAACAAAACGGCGGGTTGTTTGATTATTTTCAAGCGCAATACCAAAGCCCGTACTTTTTTGAAGCGCACGTGTTGAAACAAATCCCCCTGGAAGTATTTGAGTTAAAACGCATCTTCCGCCAAAAAGCCGACCCGGACTTTGCGCGGCTGCTTAACTTAATCCGCGAGGGACAGGCCACACAGCCGCAACTGGATTTATTGTTAAATACTCGTAAGACATTTGAGCTGCCTGACCAATTTGAAAATTGCATTATTTTAGCCCCCACCAACCGCGAAGCCGCCGCACGCAACTTGCATTATCTGGCGCGCCTGCCCGGCGAAGAATTTACATATACGGCCCAAAGGGACGAAGGGTTTTCCACAAAAAACACGCTGGCCGAGCCGGAGTTAAAGCTTAAAAAGGGTGCTAAAATCATGATGCTTACCAACACCGATAACTGGGTTAATGGCGATATCGGCACCGTATACGAACTGGGGCCGGACTACATCAAAATTGAACTCAACGGGGCTGTGTATCAAGTGGAGCCGCACGTGTGGGAAGATGTGCGCTACGAATTAAACCCGCTAACGCAAAAACTGGAACCCAAAGTGAAAGGTTTTTTTAAGCAGTATCCGTTGAAACTGGCGTGGGCGATTACAATTCACAAATCGCAGGGGCTGACGTTTGATAACATTTATTTGGATATGGGCCACGGCGCGTTTGCACCCGGGCAAACGTATGTGGCGTTAAGCCGCTGTCGTACGCTAAGCGGTGTACATTTGAAAAAAGAAATTTCCGTGCAGGATGTGTTGTGCGATGCACGCGTCAAACGATTTTTTGAGCAAGTACGCGGGTAGGACTACGCCACGCGTTTGAAACACCATTTAGTAAGGATTCCCCAGCTCTCATCGGCCATACTGAACAAAAACCCGCCCAGCGCTACTATAAAGCCAATCGCTCCGCCCACAGAAGAACAAGGCGTCCAACCTATAACAGCAATCCCCATAAAAAGCCACTGCCAAAATACTAACTTACACACATAAATCTGCTTGGGATTGGCAGGGTCAATACCTACCCCTCGTGTCAGACCGGGCACCCCCTTTTTATCACCCGGACATCGGGTGTCCGAAAGCCAATTGTGGCTGGTCACCGTTTGGTATTTCCCTTCCCATAGAAAAGAAACCACCTCCCGATACCCTTTCCACCCCCAGCGGGAAATGTACTGCTCGCAACTAACTACTTCGCCACGTACTTTTATAGCCCGCTGGAAAAAGGCTAACTTATACGTAAACGGGAACCAACCGGCTGCAAAAAGCGCACTGGCCCCCATCCACTCCTGCCAAGAAAATTTCCCCCGGTATTGCAGGATAAAGAAGCCGAACGCAATTATTCCGATGTATCCAAAAATCCATTTTTTCATAGTGTTCTCTTATTTTAAACTGTCCGTAAACGAAGTGAAAAAATAGTCTCCGGTTTGTTTGACTTGCCTTTCGTACGCTTCATCGTAATGGGCATCAGCAATGCCCGCCGTCAAAAAACCGGCCTTTTTAGCCGTTTGCAAGGCGTAAAGAGCATCTTCCACCACCAGCGTACGTTCTTTGGTCGTTCCTAATCGCTTGAGGGCTTCTTCGTAGATAGCGGGCGAGCGTTTACCAACGCCCACCTCGTTGCAATCAATCATAAAATTAAAATAAGGCAGTAACCCCGTGCAGCTAAAGGCCCCCCGGGCCAGCTCCGTATCAGCGGCAGTGGCTACGGCAATTTTGATCCCCTGCGCCTGAAGGTATTTAAGCACCTGTTCGGCCCCCGGTTTAGCGGGAATGCTTGTCATATACCGCGCACGCACCGGCGCCACCACAGCGACCTGTAAATCTTCCGGACTTTCGGGCAAATTAAACGCGTTTTTGATATATTCTGCCCCTTCAAGTAGCGACATATTTTCCAGCCGTTTTTCCATTTCGGCAGGCATTTCAATACCGCGCGTGCGCAAGTAATTGGCTGAAGCATGCTCCCACGCGCTTAACGAATCCAACAAAGTACCGTCCATATCAAAAATAACTGCATCAATGCGGCTTTTATCCGGAAATTTGTCCGAGGTTTGTTGCAACACGTGCGTCCGCGCGGCGGCAAGCGGTGCAGAGGTACACCCCGTACCTCCCACGGTCCAAGCGATAGCCAACGCGGCAAATACTACTGCATAAAACGATTTTTTAAACATGCTTATATTGTACCTATTTCAATAAAATGCATGCAAAAGTATTGACGGGGTGTTCCCGCTGCGTGCTATAATACAAAAAGGAGGGGAACTATGAAAAACGTACTTATCATTTCCGCCAGCCCGCGCAAGGGCGGCAATTCCGATTTATTATGCGACCAATTTCTAAAAGGGGCCCAAGAAGCCGGGCACCGCGTAGAAAAAATCAATTTGCAAAACCATCAAATTAACCATTGTTTGGGTTGCGGCGTATGCAACAACACACATGTTTGCGTGCAAACCGATGATATGAAACCGCTTTTGGACAGAATGGTAGCGGCCGACGTTATTGTATTGGCTACGCCCGTATATTTTTATTCCATGAACGGACAACTCAAAACGTTTATTGACCGGTGTCTTCCGTGTTACACCAAAATTTCCAACAAAGATTTTTACTTTATTTTGTCCGCCGCCGACACGGAAGTAAAAAATATGAAACGCACCGTAGAAGCCCTGCGCGGATTTACGGAAGATTGTTTGGAAGGCACAAACGAAAAAGATATCATCTACGGCGTGGGCGCGTGGCAAAAAGGCGATATTAAAAATACCCCGGCTTTTGACAAGGCCTACACATTGGGAAAGGAGTGCTAACAGATATGGAAATTTCAAACGATATGAGTTGGCTGTTGTTCCTTTTTTGTTTTATTGGATTTTTTATTTGGGTATTTACTTTGCTAAAAAAGCAACTGGGCCGCGTGTTTCCTCATACTTATAAAACATATCGGCCGACGTTGCCGCAAGCCGTAAATGTATGGCGCAGACGGTCCGGAGGATTCCGTTCACGCATGTGGTTCGGCTTACGCGTAAGAGGATCGATAAAGGTGGAGTTGCTCCCACACGGAATTTTAGTAAGTATTTGGGGTAAAGCACTATGGCTACCCTTTGATACATATAAATTTACGGCATCTTCTTTTTGTGGACTTAGCATACTGAGCGTGGATAATATCCCGGTCCAACCCATTCCTTTGTTCTTTGGATTTAATTTTTTATCTCCAACCACTACTTTAACGTTGTGGCTGCCTGAGAAAGCGTGCGAAGAAATCCTTCGTATGCAAAAAGCCGTTCTCAAACAAAACTAACTCTAAAAATTCAAAAACCCCGCTTTATGCGGGGTTTTAAATTTTCGGAGAGGGAGAGATTCGGTCACAAGTCGGCTCGTTAACCCTCGCCGCTCGCGACCCCGGCTCGCGATTTTGCAAAATAGACCGCTACGGTTTTATCAAAGAAAAACGCCTGAGTTCTAGGCGCGAACTTGCGAAGTGTACTGCTTAGCACGCGCGGAGCGCGGAGGTACTCGAGCAAGTGAGCAACAACGAAATCAGACGTTTTACGAAGATAAAACACGGAGAGGGAGAGATTCGAACTCTCGATACGGTTTCCCGTATGCAGTCTTTCCAGGACTGTGCCTTAAACCGCTCGGCCACCTCTCCAAAATCGGGGTGCGGTCTAAAAACTACTCTTGTATTATAGCAAATTAAGAGGATATTGAAAAAATTACCGTCGCAAAGAGCGAACTTCAAAATGCAACAACCGCCCTAACAACATAAGCGGACAAAGAATAAAAATACTAAATAACAGGACCGCCACCGTGGCAACAAACCCCACCGCCAGCACCAACATCCCGCTAAGCAGGCCACCGTTATCGCCTTGCGGCCGGGCATGATCCTTAGACGAAACGGGCGAGATAACCCGTCCGTTTTCATCTATTACTTCGGCTTCAATAATTTCAGGCGCAGCGTCTTTCATACACCTATAATACCGTTTTTATTGTCTGCTTGCGTTTGTCAAATTGCACTAATTAACCCGGCAGCAGACGTGTTAGGCTTGTTCAACTTCCCGAGTCAGCGCATCAAGTAACGCCCACGTGCGTTCAAAACCGGTGTGGGCCATGGTTTCCCAAAAATTGTCATACTGGGCCATGTTGGTTTCTTCCTTCCCGGCCACATCACTAATCAGACGTATACTTAAAAACGGTACGTGATAACGGTAGCACACTTGGGCCATGGCGGCGGACTCCATATCACACGCCAAAGCATGGGGAAAGTGTTGTAAAATTTTTGCTACCGGCTCCGCCCCGGTAATAAACTGGTCTCCCGTGCAAATAAGCCCGGTATGAATGGCTTTGGGCGTTTGAAAATGCAACTTCTCCGCCGTAGCTAACAGAGCGATATCGGCCTGAAAGAACGTAGGCAACCCCTGCACTTGTCCGTATTCGTTGCCGTCGCCGCACCACATATCGTGGTACACGTACTGCGTGCCGATTGCACTGTCCAACACATTCAGCGTGGGTTGTAGTCCCCCCGCCACACCGGAGTTAATCATATAATCCGGGGAAAAATTCTTAATCAATTCCAACACGTTCAAGGCGGCGTTCACCTTCCCCATCCCGCTTTGCGAGATGATAATTTCACACCCGTTCAACGTACCGCTGGTAAACTTAAATGGCCCAACCGTCACCGTGCGATTTGCCCCCAAGCGAGCCAACAGTTGCTCTTCCTCGCGCTGCAACGCGCAAACAATACCTATTTTCTTCATAATAATTCCTTACTTATATTTTTACATAAATTTTCCCGCGACGCAAGATTTAGTAAAATATATATAGGTTACGCGTGAAGTCACATCACGCAATTTACAAAACCGAGGAAGAACTTATGTTACCCAAAGCGTACGAACCGCAAGAAGTAGAACAAAAACTAGCTGAAAAATGGCAAAACGCCAAATTATTCGCCGCCAAGGCCGATAAAACCAAAAAACCGTTTGTTATTGTTATCCCGCCGCCCAACATTACCGGCGCACTACACATGGGGCACGCTTCTACCAATACTTTACAAGACGTGCTCATCCGCGCGCACCGCATGTTTGGCGAAGATGCCTACTGGGTGCCCGGCACCGATCACGGGGGTATTGCCACGCAAAATGTGATTGAAAAAAAACTTTCCAAAGAACAACATAAATCCCGCCACGATTTAGGTCGTGAAGAATTTGTAAAAACTGTTTGGGAATGGTACAACGAGTGCGGAAACGCTATCTATACGCAATTTCGCAAAATGGGTTGGGCACTTGATTTAAGTGACATCCGTTTCACCATGGATGAAAAACGCGCCAAAGCCGTTTATGAATGTTTCAAACAGTGGTGGGAGAAAAAATACATCTACCGCGGCAAACGCTTAATTAACTGGTGTGTGCGCTGTTCCACTGCTCTTTCCGATATT
>JAKSPG010000051.1 GCA_024405075.1 Elusimicrobiaceae bacterium
CTTTACAATGGATAGACAACCCCACCACCAATTGCGAGTTGACGGCAGTAATCATGACCACGTATAAACAAATACGCGCTAAACGCGTGTCCGCTAGCGAGCCGAGCATCGCCGCAAAACTGGGCTTACGCACGGCGCGGCGCGTACGCAACGCGCGGGTATCTTTAATCAGACGCCCCAGATACAAAATAGTCGTAGCGTACAAAAGTGCCGTAAGATAAAAGGCCACACTGTAGGAATAACGCACCAAAAATCCCCCCACCGCCGGTCCCAACGCCCAGCCGGTGTTTAGCCCAATGCGAATCATCCCAAATGCTTCCACCCGCTGTTTGGGGGTGGTGTGATCGGTCACCCAGGCGTTGGCAGCCGGGCGGAAAAACGCGCCTAAAAAGGTGGTGAAAAAATAACAGGTTAGTACCCAGCCGGCTTGGGCGTTTAATTCAATGCACATCCCCAGCGAAAACATGGCCAAAATTTGGGAGAATAACCCCCACATCATCACATTTTTACGACCGAAAGCGTCGGCCAGTTCGCCGCTAATGGCGCTGGATACACAGCGCGACAGCCCCGCCAATGCCACAACAAGCCCCGCCATAGCGGGCGGTAAGTGCCGATGGCTGAGTAAATAGATAGTAAAAAACGGGAGCGACAGGCCGTACCCGAATAGTAAAAGTCCGTTCGCTACGGCTACCAGCCACATCCCCTTTCGGGTAACGGCATGCATATTGATATTTTATTAAATTTTAGGCCACCCGCCCAGGGCCGATTACCGTCAAACTGTGATAAAAAAATGACATATTAAAGTAAATTTTGCTATAATATGTCAAGGGATTTTTTATGAACAGGGAACAACAGCTGTTGCAAAACTGGCAGGAAGTACAACTGGCCCTGTGTGCGGCGTGTGAAAAATCGGGCCGCTCTCCCCAAGAAATTACGTTGTTAGCTGTTACCAAATATGCACAGGACGCGGATGTACTTACGCTACTTAAAAAAGGGTTGTTGACCCATATAGGTGAGTCCCGCGTGCAACAAGCAATTACCCGTTGGTCCAAGCCCGAGTTTGCGGCATTTGCCACCGTAAAGCATTTAATCGGGCATTTACAGCACAACAAAGCGGTCAAAGCCGCGCAATTTTTTGATTTTATAGACTCGCTGGATGATTTTTCCACCGCAGCGTTATTAGACAAACATGTTCCCACTGGGAAAACGTTACGGGTGTTGGTACAGGTAAAATTAACCGCACGGGAAACACAATCCGGCCTACCGCTGGAAGAAGCGCGGCAGCTGGTTAAGCGTTTGCGAACGTTGCCGAATTTACGCGTATGCGGATACATGGCTATTGCCCCGCAAGGCGCGCCGGAGAGCGAGCTACGCCGGCTGTTTAGCCGCATTAGGCAGGCCTTTGAAGCAGATTTTATGCCGGGAATGGAGCGATATCTGTCCCTGGGTATGAGCGAAGATTTTACCATAGCAGTAGAGGAGGGTTCTTCTCTACCGCGCATTGGAAGTAAACTTTTTACCGACGATTCACAGGAGGTTGTATGATTATTAAGATCCGTTTAATCCCCACCGCCGGGCGCAGCGAGGTAATCAGCCGCATTGGCAGCGTGCTGCGCGTGAAAATTAAAAATAAAAAAGTAGATGATGAGGCAGCAAACGCACTCATGAAAACCTTCTTGTCGGATTTCTTTAACGTCGGCGAAGAAAGCATTATTATTGTAAAAGGCAACAAAGGAAAAGAAAAAACCGTAGAAGTACGCGACAAAAGCGAAGAAGAATTGCGCCAAATCATGGACGCTATTCCGTAACGTGTTACGCTGGCCGAATTTTACTCCCCCGCATTCGCCCGTACGGCGAGTAGCGGGGGTTTTTATTTTTATGGCAAATAATAATGTTCTATTGCACCCGAAGTCCAACGCCCATATCCTTTTTCTAATTTTTCACAAAACTTTCCAGTATTTCCCCCAGATTCCAAACAAAGAAACTTTTGTTTAGACCGCGACCATTGAAAACCGTTACATTGATACGGAGGCTTTGTCCACATTGCTACAATACTACCACCAGCCGATAAATCCATACTATTGATAACTATTGCAAAATCTGCTGTCTTACGTACACTATCTATTCCTTGTACAGCCAAGGAACAGACAGACGTATCCGAATGTTCCAAAGAAGAAGGCAATTCAATAGACAATTCATCAAAATTTCCAGCAAATCTTCCATTTGCCATAAAATAGGTTTCTTGAGCTTGCTCAATAGATTTAACCAATGTTTTTAACTGAGCATTGCGTGATTTCCACACCGCCTTTTGATATTGCGGTAACGCCATCGCCGCCAATATGCCGATTATTAGAACAACAACCAACAACTCAATTAACGTAAATGCTTTGATATCTAAACGACCTGTAAAACAGTTTTTCTTTTCCATACGTATCCCCTTATGCGAACCAGAGTATAATCGTATGGTATCAAAAAAAAAAACGATGTCAACCCCCTTCTGCTTTACTGACACCCAAAAGCACAATAAAAAAATAGGCAAAGAGCACAAAAAGACGTTGTAGGGGCATTTTGGGACCATTAAATAACGGCGTATTTGCGACGGAGCAAAGATTTTGCTTGACATATCAAAAAAAAAAACGATAATGTTGGTAGCTTAACTTTTAGGAGACTTTTCTGCAGACAAAAAAAGGATTCACGCTCATTGCACTGTTGGTAGTTGTTTTGATTATCGGTATATTGGCGGCCGTAGCCCTGCCGCAGTATAAGATAGCCGTAGAGAAAACACGTATTACACCTTATATCAAACATGTTCAAGATATTGTAAAAGCAGAGCAAATTTATTTTTTAGCCAACGGAAGATATACACCCAATTTGAGCGAACTGGATATAGATTTAACCAAAATCTGCACTACCAATAGCGGAACTTGCCACAATGAGCTTTATAATTGTCCTATCAATATTGCATTTAATTTGTCCGCCCGTGCCAGCGGTGACATTTGCCAATTTGTAGATACTCCCCCCACAATTTCCCTGCGCTACTGCCCGGATTCCGTATCAAGATGTGATTATACAAATCAAAATTATGCACTTGGTCTTCGTTTTTCCGTTCAAGATGGTTCCATACTATCTAGTGGAGGCCGATTAGAGAAGTATTTTCGCAAGTAGAATTTGTTTCCCAAAAAACACACAAAAAAACGCAAACCCAATCAGTTTGCGTTTTTTTGTGTTTACTGCGCGCAATAACGGTAAACTTTATTTCAGCAAGTTCGTTAAGCTAAACGTTTTCACTTCTTCTTGCATTTTGGCAATCACGTCAGCCACTTTCATAGGTTGCGTGTTGGTGCCGTCTTTTAAACGCAAGGTAAGCGTACCGCTGGCGGCCTCATTTTTGCCGATAATCGCTGTGTACGGAATGCGTTGCAGGTGCGCTTCGCGGATTTTCAGGCCTAGTTTTTCGGGCCGTGTATCCAGTTCTGGGCGTAAACCGGCTTCACGCATTTTGGCAGCCACTTCTTTAGCAAACGGAATTTGATCGTCCGTAAGCGTAAGAATTTTTACTTGTACCGGAGCGAGCCACAGCGGGAACCAACCCGCAAAGTGCTCAATGATCACTCCGGTAAACCGTTCAATACTGCCAAACATCGCGCGGTGCACCATAATCGGGCGCTCTCGTCCTTCGGGGGCCACGTATTCCAAATCAAAGCGTTGAGGCAGGTTGAAATCAAACTGAATAGTAGATAACTGCCATAAGCGGCCGATAGCGTCCATCACTTTGATATCAATTTTTGGCCCGTAGAAAGCGGCTTCTCCGGCATGAGTGGTGTACGGGATATTGCTTTCTTCCAATACTTTTTTAAGCGCATTTTCGGCACGTTCCCACTCTTTTACGTCGCCCGTAAAATGTTCCGGGTGTTCCGGGTCGCGCGTAGAAAGTTCCACGGCGTACTTTTCAAAGCCGAACGTTTTGAAAATATGCTTAGCATAATCAAACGCCTGTTTAACTTCGTCTTCCACCTGCTCGGGCGTGCAGAAAATATGCGCATCGTCTTGCGTAAATCCGCGCACCCGCATGAGTCCGTGCAAGGCGCCGGAGCGTTCATAGCGGTACACCGTACCCAATTCACTAAACCGCAAGGGTAAGTCGCGGTAAGAACGTAAGTGGGTTTTGTAAATCTCCACGTGGAACGGGCAGTTCATGGGTTTGATTTGGTATTTTTCTTCATCAATTTCCATGGGGTGGAGCATACTGTCCGAATAGAACCCCGCGTGGCCGCTAATCTCAAACAAATGGTAACGGGCAATGTGCGGGCTAACCACTAAATCATAACCACGTTTTAGGTTTTGGTCTTTAATCCAATCTTCCAAAATTTTACGCAACATACCGCCTTTGGGATGCATCAAAATAAGCCCCGGGCCGATGTTGTCGTTAATGCTAAACAAATCCAGTTCCGGCCCCAGTTTGCGGTGGTCGCGCTTGGCGGCCTCTTCTTGTTGTTTTACATAAGCGTTGAGTTCGTCTTTCGTGTTAAAACACAAGCCATAAATGCGCTGTAACATGGGGCGTTTTTCGTCGCCGCGCCAATAAGCACCGGCAATGGTCGTAAGTTTAAAACTGTTTATTTTGCCCGTGTGTTCTACGTGCGGACCGCGGCAGAGGTCGGCATAGTCGCCATTTACATAGACCGTAATGGAGCCATCCTCTAATTCTTCCAGTAATTCCAATTTATACGTTTCGCCGCGCTTGGTGAAAAATTCTTTAGCCTCGGCCTTGCTCATCTCTTTGCGCTCAAAGGGTTGGCGCGCTTTGATGATTTCTTTCATCTTGGTTTCAATGGTTTTTAAGTCTTCGGGCGTGAATTGCTTGGGGCAATCAAAATCGTAATAAAAACCATTGTCAATGGCCGGCCCGATACCGAGCTTCGTACCGGGGAATAACTGCTGCACCGCTTGCGCCATAACGTGGGCGCAGGAGTGGCGTTTTACTTCTAATTCGTTATTTTCCATGTGATTTACGCTATGTACCTGCCGGCCACTAAGACCGGGCCAGGACACAAAGGTCCTCATAAGATATTCCTATTATATCAAATATGAGTTACCTCTTACGAGCTCCCCCCGCGCCGATTTGGTTTTTCCTGCTTTGATTCTGTCCCGCTAAATGCCGTTAAATTTCTTCAAGCCACAATTTTTGCTTGACACATCAAAAAAAAAAACGATAATAAAGGGTCGGTAAAAAAAACAAAAGAGGAATTAGGCATGAAAAACAATCAAGCATTTACACTCATTGAATTATTGGTTGTCGTTTTAATCATCGGTATTTTGGCCGCCGTGGCGTTGCCGCAGTATCAAAAGGCGGTGGAAAAAAGCAAAGCCACGCAAGCACTTACGGTATTGAAAAGCGTTTCGCAAGCGGCTACGGAATATTATTTGGCCAACGGCGGCCCGTTTACCACGTTTGATGAATTAAGTGTAGAAATCCCGTGGACGGGAAATGAACAGTGGAGCAATAGCCGTTATATCAGAGACACCCGTTCCAACGGGGAATGGTCTTTACAATGGTATCGAGAATCGCAATCTACTACCAGCGGTACGCTTTATATCGGCAGACTCAACGGTAAATATCAAGGAGCCGGATTTATAAGCACCGTGCAGCCTACAAGTCAGCATTATGGAAAAATCTATTGTGCAGAACGTACGGGAAACGGCGTTACATTTGAAGAACCTAACGGAAGTTATTGCGAAAAAATAATGAAAGGAACGCTAACCCCTTTAGATAATTTTAGCAGTGTGCGGACATACGCCTTACCGTAACAGCATGACACCTAACACGCATAGGACAAAAAATCTATAATATAAGTATGCAACGATTTTTTGCGCCTTTCAAAATACAGTGGAAATTACTACTCATTTTATCCGTTCCGGCGGTACTACTTGGTATTTTCGGGCTGTATCAAGTCGGACGGCTGACGCTCTCTAACGCGCTCGCGCTCACGCTTATCAAGGGCTTGTGTGAGTTTTGTTTTATCGGTTTGGGGTTGGCGTTACTTAATTTAATCGGACTTAAAAACAAGTGGGTGCTGGCCGTCATCGGATTTTTTTATTACATCGCTATGACGGCGGATTTTGTGCTTTTAGTCTATTTCCGCGAACGATTCGGCGCGAAGTATTTGGATACGTTACAGGGCGGCGATTACAATTTCATGACCGATTGGCGGTTACTGACGTACTTTGTACTTTTATTTTTATTTTGTTCGTTTGTGTTCCGCCGCTTTTTTACCGCTACTCCCGTCAAAGAAACCGCAAAACGCGCGGCGGTGTGTTTAGCCGGATTTCTTTTGTTACTAACGTGGAGCCCGCTAAAGTTACTCCCCGCGCCGGATGATTTTTACACGTCCTACTTTGTTCCCCCTTCCCCCATATATACATTGCAAACTAAACTAGCCAAAACGCCCCTGGCGCGGTTTACGTTAGACGAACACACCGCCGCGCTGGCACACAAGTACAACATTTTTTCCGCCAAGAATACGGGCGTTGGTAAAGAATATAACCGCGTAATTTTGATTGCGTCCGAGTCACTTTCCAATAAATACATGCACCATTTCAATCCCAATATCCCGCCGCAGGCCAGCGCGCCTTTGGATAAATTGTATGAGAATTACCCCTCGGCCTCGTTGCGGCACGTATCGCTTTCCACGCTCTATGGGTTGACGGTTATTTTCACCTCGCACCCGTTTGTGCGCGTGTCGGTGGAAAATGACTATTCCGTTTCATTCGTGCGTATACTGAAAGAACGCGGTTTTCACACGGCATTTTTGCGCGGCGCGAACGAAACGTATATGGACGAACACCTGTATTTTAAACAAGCCGGGTTTGAAAATGTCGTCGGAGCTACATATTTTCAAACGCGCGAAGATTACAAAAAATACCTCAATTGGTGGGGCTTGTTGGACCGCAAATTGTTTGACTATGCCTTGGAATATTTGGGCGCGCACAAAAACGAAAAGACGTTTATCACCCTCTTAACGGTGGACTCACACGTGCCGCTGGGGCGGCTGGATTATCTGGACGAAACATACACGGAAATTGACCATAAAGATTATCAAACGCCCACCTTGCCGCGTGCGTTTGCGCGCTTTGGGCAGGACGTGGAGCGGTTTTTGGAAGGGCTTAAAAAGAACGGCTTGTGGGACGACAAAACGCTTGTTCTCATTATGCCGGACCACCCCTCTTATTCCAATATGCCCACGGTAGATTTGTTTACTCCGTTTAAACCGGAGTACGACAATTTGCCGTTTATCATGGTAACTAAAAACAAAATTACCGCGCCCGTTACCACCAACCCACTTGCCAGCCAATTAGATATCGCGCCGACGGTACTGGACTTACTTAACATAGAACCGCCAAAAGCGTTTTTCGGGCACAGTTTATTTGACACGAACGCGCAAAGAAGCGTGTTTGACATCAAAGAAGATTACGCCGTAATTACCACAGAAAACGGCAAGCACGTGATGCCCTTAAACACCACGTGCGCGGAAGAAAAAGAACTGCTTAAACTGATGACAACGATTGTGAAGAATTAAATCTAAATGGAAAAAGAAAATTCGTGCACATTGCCGTTTTCAAGCACCACAGGGTTCTTTTTCCCCGTCAACTGCGCACATATAATATCCCCTATGCGGTTATTTCTAACATAACAATACCCATACCCCGTTGAAGTTAACGGCAACGACCATTGCAAAATCGTGGTAGAACCGTTAGAGATGTTACAAAAAGCCAAGGAACCCGTCTTTTGATAAACAACACAGTAAGTGTAGGAATTTAGCCAACCACTTCCGCCTTCTGTAAAATTGGCAAAAGTAATATCTAATTCAGCAATATCCGACGAAAAAGTTCCGTTTGCTAAATGATATCTCATTTGTGCCTCACGAATTGCTTTTATGGCACTCAAGGCTTGTGTGGCTTTAGATTTGGCAACCGCTACCTGGTACTTCGGCAACGCCACCGCCGCCAAAATGCCGATAATTAACACAACCACTAACAACTCTATTAACGTAAATGCTTTTGCGTCTACACGACCCACTACACCAC
>JAKSPG010000052.1 GCA_024405075.1 Elusimicrobiaceae bacterium
CTTTAAGTGATTTTTCCACCGAAATACGGTCGTCATACATACTTAACATGACGATTTTTGCGGTCGGATTATGCTTAATAATTTGGCTAACGGCTTCAATACCGTTTAACACCGGCATGGAAATATCCACTACATATATGTCGCTCGGATGCGTTTTGGCGTAATCTACCAAGTCTTTTCCGTTGGCAATCTCCGCCGAGACTTCCATCCCTTTCCCCAACCGTTCCAGCACGGCCCGCACCCCGGTGCGCACAATTGCATGGTCGTCAGCTAATACAATTCTTTTCATCTTTATTTTCCCCCATAGATAATACACGGACAAGTCACCGTAATGCGCGTACCTTTACCGGGCGCGCTTTTAACGGCAATCTTACCCCCTAATAATTTTACACCGTCTTTCATCGCCAACAAGCCCACATGCTCTAGCGATTGCTGTTTAGCAGGTTCAAAGCCGATACCGTCGTCACACACGTCCAAACGGATGTGTTGGCCTGTTTGTTTTAGACTCACGCGGATATGTTTGGCCCGCGCGTGTTTAACGATGTTAGTTAATGCTTCCTGCACAATGCGGTACAACAAAATTTTAATATTGTCCGACAAGCACCGCTGTTCTTCTATTTCCTTATAATCAAATTGATACGGAATGCGGCTTAATGCGCTGATGTTTTCCAACAAATCGCGCACCGCTCCTCCCAGGCCGCCTTTATTTTCTAAAGACGGCGGACGAAGTGACACCACCACATTTTTGATCCGCTCAATGCTGGCTTTTAATTGTTCGTCCAACTGTTTTAAGTCCCGCAACGCCTGTTTGCAATTTTTTGCTTGGACGCTGGCGCGCACCAAACTAAGCAGGGCCGTTAGCATCACGGCGCTGGAGCCGATTTCGTCATGCAACGCTTTGGAAATTTCCTTTTTTTCCGTTTCGCGCGTAGCCAGCAAAATCTGCGCGAACGTACGCGGGGCAGCCCCGTCTTTTAACAAGCCGGGTGCCGTATAGGCCAGGCCACTTTGCGAAATATCGCGCGAAAGGGAAACAATCCCCTCCACCTGGCCGCCCGGGCGCGGTAACGCTAGGCAGGTGGTTTGATACCAAACGTGTTTCTGCCCGCGCGGCAAGCTCCATTCGTAATGATAAATACCGTGTTTGGCTGCCTGTTGTAACGCTTGCACATGTAACGGATTTTTTTGATACAACCCGGCCGGAGCCTGCACGGCTCCGCCTAATTGTTTGCAGCGCCCGGTGCGATAGTCCACCATCAACACGAAATCGTACCCGTAAAAATCATCGGACTTTAGTGTTGCACGCAACTGGACCGGTTTTTGGGCAGGTATAATTTTGCGAATCGGTTTTTTCTTACTGGATGTTGTATGTGCCATATATAACTCTTTTGCACAGGGTATTTATTATTTTACAATAGTTTACCCTGCTTTTCCAACCGGGGAAAGACGTTGCCGGCTCTCTTTGTGTCCGTAAACTATTTATCCGCCGGCTTGCGGCCTATTTTGATATAATTTAATATATGGCCCGGAAAAATTTTCTGTTTTCTAAACCTGTTGTCTTTGCTGTGCTGGCGGGGTTAGTAGTGCTGATTCTCGTATCGGCGGCGTTCATGCGCTACATCTTTGCCGGGTTGCCGCCCGTGTACGAAATGGAAGAATATACGCCTTCTTTAACCACCAAAGTATACGACCGCAATAACCAACTGATTCACGAATTTTCCATTGAAAAACGTACCACCGTACCGCTGGAAGATATCCCGGTAGATCTGCAAAATGCGGTCGTTGCTATGGAAGACCGCGATTTCTTTAAGCATGCCGGATTCTCCGTGCGCGGCATCATCCGTGCGCTGCTGCACGATTTGGTAACCGGCAAAGCCAAACAGGGGGCTTCTACGCTCACACAACAACTCTCGCGCGGCGTGTTTTTAACCCAAGAGAAAAAAATTATCCGCAAAATCCGCGAAATTATATTGGCTATTCAAATAGAACACCGCTTTAGTAAGCGCGAAATTTTACAGCTGTACTTGAACGAAATTTATTTAGGTAGCGGCTCGTACGGCGTTAAGGCGGCTGCCAAAAAGTATTTTGATAAGGAACTGTCCGAATTAACTACCGGGGAAGCCGCGCTACTCGTTGGTTTAATTCCCGCACCCGGACGATACAACCCGTTTGCTAACCCCGATTTGGCCCGCCTGCGCCGCAACCTGGTGCTGGACGTTATGTACGAGCAAAACTATATTTCCGCCGAAGAATTAACCAACGCCAAACAAGAACCCTTGCCTGAGAAACCCCCGGTGCTGGATAAAAAGCCCGGCCAGTATTTTATTGAACACATCCGCCGCATGTTAGAGCCCAAATACGGCATGGATGTATTGTGGAAAGCGGGACTCAACATTTATACAACGCTGGATATTGAACAACAAGCCCTGGCCGAGGAAATCATGGATAAAAAGCTCCAGGAGTACGACGAGCAAGTCGCCAAAGGGCTGGGGATTGAAATTGACCCTAACGATTCCGAAGCCGATGTTCCCACCCAACAAGAGGAGCAAACGCCCGTCCAAGAGCGTGAAGAATACCCCCGCCTACAAGGGGCTTTCATGGTGCGAGATGTAAAAACCGGGGCAGTGCGGGTTTTAGTGGGCGGACGTGGTTATGACGAAAGCAAATTCAACCGCGCCACCCAAGCCAAACGTCAGCCGGGGTCCTCATTTAAACCCTATGTATGGATGGCCGCTTTGCAAAAAGGGTACACCCCCGCCACGCTCGTCAAAGATTTACCCACTATGTTCTATTACGATGGACGCAACTGGCACACCTTTGATGAAAATACCGATTTATACTCACTGGATTTAGCCAAACAAACGTTCGTTTCCAGCAAAGATTTTAACGTCTGGGTTCCGCAAAACTACGGCGGCCGCAACGACGGTTGGGTCACCCTGCGCAGGGGGCTAGAAAAGTCCAAAAATTTAGTGGCGGTTAATCTGATAGATGCCGTTACGCCGCGAGCCGTTATCCAAGTAGCCCGTAAAGCGGGCCTGACGGCCAACTTACCTAACGTGCCGGCGCTCGCGCTAGGTGTAAGTGTCGTACAAATGGACGAACATTTAGCCGCACTATCCACCTTTGCAAACGGCGGCATCCATACCGATAACTACTATATTGAGCGCGTGGAAGATGCGTCCGGCCGGATACTGGAACAACATGTGCCGGTAGAAACCTCCGCTTTTAAACCGCAACACGCGTATTTACTGCTTAACATGATGAAAGGCGTTACCCAGCGCGGTAGCGGGGCTTACGTAGCCAAGTTGGGGCGCAACATCGCCGGGAAAACCGGTACCACCCAAAGTCACCGCGATATGTGGTTTGTCGGCATGACTCCGCACACCGCCGCCGCGGCCTGGATGGGATACGATGACGATACTTCCCACGAAAACGGAGCCCGTTTTACCGGTAGCACCACCGCCCACTGGTGGACGGACATCATGGAACAAATTTTAAAAGATGAGCCCAACGACGATTTTGCCGTCCCCGAAGGCATTTCGTTTGCCTACATCAATCCCACAACCGGTAAATTAACCATGCCCACGGACCGTAATAAGTTTTTGGAAGCTTTTATCACCGGGACCGAACCGGAAAGTTTTTAGGCTCCCCTAACCGCGCATGTACGATACAAAACCTCCTTTTTCCGCCATGTTTTACGGGCTGCCCAACAGCGCGGCCAAGGCGTATTTTGTTTGCCACCGCTATTTAACGACCGGGCAACATGTTTTGTTTGTAACCAAAGAAGATGACCTCTTAGATTTTGAAGAAGCCGCCCGCGAGTTTAAACCGGCCGATATCCCACTTATTTCGTTTACACAAACCGATACCGGACGCATCGCGGCCTTACACCAATTACTTCACGCACGCACAGCGCCGGTACTGATTAGTACCACGTACGAAAGTCTATCTGCCGCTTTGCCAACCCCAACAGAACTGCAAGCACGTACTTTTGTTTTGCACCGCGGCGACACATTACCCCGCCAAGCCCTGTTAGATAAATTAGAACAGGCCGGCTACAGCCGCGAGGACTATGCAGAATCACCCGGCCAATACGCCGCGCGCGGTAGCGTAGTAGATATCTTTTGCCTAAATGCACCGCTGCCTGTGCGCCTTTATTTTGCCGGAAACCGGCTGGATATGATCAGCCCGTTTGATTTGGACTCCCAAAACACACGCGGCCAAGAGGATCATGCTATTATTTTGCCGCTTTGCTTTAACCAAACCCCGGCTTCTTTATTTGACTATCTTAAAGAGATACTCCCCATTTGGGATGAACCGGCCGCCGGGTTTACCGGCCCTGCCTATCCATCAGGCACGTTGCTTACGCAATTGCCACGGCCCGGTGCGCAGGACGGCGGCTTAAAAGCCAATTTGCCTTTTCACGCCAACATGGCCCTGGCCGAGCGGGAAATTGCTTCCTTACAAAAACAAGGATATACCGTACGCCTTTGTTGTTTAACCCGCGGCGAACTGGACCGCGTGAGCGATTTGCTGGCCGAATATCCTCACGCCAGCCGTGCCCAATTTTGTATTTCCCCCCTTACACAAGGTTTCTACAGCCCGTCTGATAAGTTGGCTTTTATTACCTCTAACGAATTGTTAAACCGCCGTTACAACACAGCCCGCCTGACACACCGCTTTGACGTGGAAGGAGCCAAACACGTGCGGTTTAAAGAATTACAAGCCGGGGACTACGTGGTCCACCGGGAACACGGCATCGGCCGCTACTTGGGACTGGAAATTTTAGATAAAGAACAAAACCCAACCGATTGTTTAATTATTGAGTACCGCCGCGGTAGCCGCCTCTACGTGCCTATGTATGACTTTAAAAAAGTACAAAAATACATCAGTGCCGGTGGCAAGCGGCCTACTTTATCCGTATTAGGCGGACGTACGTGGGCAGAAACTAAAAAGCGTGTTAAAGAAAACGCCCAAAAAACTGCACAGGAAATTTTAAAGCTGGAAGCCCTGCGCCAGGCCTCGGCTGCCCCTAATTTACCCGGTGACGCACGTATGGAACAAGAATTTGCAGATTCGTTCCCCTACGTGCTGACTCCCGGGCAAGAACAGGCCATCAAAGAAACCCTACACGATTTGGATTTACCTAAACCCATGGACCGTGTGCTGGTGGGAGACGTCGGCTTTGGCAAAACCGAAGTAGCCATGCGCGCTGCATTGAAAACGGTACTTTCCGGCAAGCAAGTAATGGTGCTCGTCCCCACCACTATTTTGGCCGCCCAACACCATAAAACGTTTACCAAACGCTTGGCCGGATTCCCGGTCCATATTCGCCTACTCTGCCGTTTTCAACCCCCCAAAGAACAACGCGCGGTCATCACGGAATTGAAAAACGGCGTATGCGATATCATTATCGGTACGCACCGACTGATGAGCAAGGATATTTCGTTTAAGGAATTAGGCCTGGTGATTATTGACGAAGAACACCGCTTTGGCGTGAAACAGAAAGAAAAAATACGCGCCAAATGCACCGGGGTTCACTCCCTTATGTTAAGTGCTACCCCTATTCCGCGCACGCTCAATCAATCGCTCTCGGCTCTGCGTGATATTTCGCTGATTGATACCCCGCCGCGCGGGCGCACCCCCATTAAAACCGTGGTTACCGCTTGGAATAACGAACTGGCCGCAGCGGCGATCTCGCAAGAAATTGCCCGCGGCGGACAAGTGTATTATGTATACAACAGCGTGCAGAATATGCAGTCGCGCCTGGAAAGTTTGCGGCCCTTGGTTCCCCATGCACGCATTTGCGTGGCCCACGGGCAGATGAATGAAAGAGAACTAGAACAAACCTTGTGGGATTTTAATAACGGCAAGTACGATGTCCTGTTAGCGTCCACGATTATAGAGTCCGGCCTGGATATTACCAACGCCAATACCCTTATTGTGGAAAATGCACACCGTTTCGGTTTGGCGCAACTTTACCAGTTGCGCGGGCGCATCGGGCGGGGCGATACCAAGGCCTACTGCTATTTATTCCACCCGGATTGGCTATTTAATAAGCCACAGGAAGAAGAAAATAACTTTGCCGATTTATCCGCCGTACGCTGGAACCCAACCGCCGAAACAGACCCGAACGAAGAAGCCAAGCAACGATTAGCCGCGCTCATGGAATTTAGCGAACTGGGCAGTGGTTTTAGGTTAGCCCTGCGCGACATGGAAATACGCGGGGCAGGCGAACTGTTAGGCGTCAAACAACACGGTTACGTCAACGAAGTAGGCCTGAGTTTGTATTGCGATTTGGTAGCGGCTGAAGTAAAAAAACTGCGCGGCCAGCCTTTACAACAAAAACAACTGCGCGCAACCGTCAACTTACCGTTGCCCGCTTACATTCCGCCAGACTACCTGCCCGACGAAGCCCAACGGCTCAAATATTATAAAGAACTCATGGGGGCAGATCCTGCCGCTACGCAAGATATCCTGGCGCGACTGGCTGATTTATGCGGCCCGGTCCCGGCCGAAATTACTAATCTGACCGAGTTATTTGCGCTCTCGCTTTGCGCCGGGAAATTGAGCATTTATCACGTAGATTGGATGGACGGACAGCTGGAATTACTCTTTACCAAACACTTCCAAATGCCGCCCACATTCCCCGGCGAGTTATTCAACCGCTTCGGCCCACAGCAAGTAAAATTTACCAAATCCAAAAATGGCGACGGCTTGCAATTAACTCCGGCAGTTCCTTCCCAGCCGCTGGCATTTGCCCAAGAAGTCCTATCATTTTTGGAACATATCCTTACGCCTCAAAAATGATATAGTATAAGTAATGATGAAAAAATGTTTATATCTTTTCGTTGCCGCCGCACTTTGTGCCTGCCACAAACCGCAGGAAAATACCCCTGCGTTTGAACCGCCCACGGCCGAAAAATCATCCACCGTTACCGAACAGGACGTGCAAGACCGGTTGGAACTGCTTTCCAAACAAGACTACGCTTTTGCCCAAACTCCTATCGGACGGCAAAACTTATTGCAAACGATTGTACGCGAAAAGCTGATTTTGGCCGACGCTCAAGCCAACGGGCTGGATAAAACGCCCGATTACCAAACTTTCAGCACCCAAAAACGTCAACAATTGGCCGAAATTTACCAGGCCTACCTGCAACGGTTATTAGAAGATCTGTGGTATCAACATCAACGCGACAGCGGCGCGTTACAGGTAAGCGAAGAAGAAATTGCCGATTACTACAAAAAATACCCCTACGAAATGACGGTCAAACAAATCATTATAGACAATGCCGAAACCGCCGAACAGGTCCTGCGCACGCTAAAAGGATCCCCGCGGCGTTGGGCAGAAATGGAACGGCAATACAGCATCGCACCAGAAGCGATTCGTGCCAAAAACTTTACGTTTATGCCCGGTGAATTTTTACCGGAAATTGAAGTAATTGCCGCCAACTCATCTTCCGGCAGTGTACAAGGATTTATCAAAACCGCGTTGGGATTTCATATAATAATGAAGACGGGTGAAAAACGCCTTTCCAAGCAAGAAGCCGCTGCGCGCATCCGCACGGTGTTGGAAAATAAAAAGTTGGATGAAATTTTAGAGTCGTTACAAACTAAATACGAGGTTACAGTTTATGACAAGAATGAATAAATGGTTTATGACCGCTGCGTTGGTTGCCTGTGTGGGTACAGGTGCCTACGCCAAAGTAATGGAGGGCTCTGTGGCTAGCGTCAATGGCCGCCCGATACTTACTTCGGAATATGAAGCTTTCTTAGAAGGCGTTATTGAACAATACCAAGCCACCGCGCCGCAAGTACTGAAACAGCCCTATGCTACCGATTTATTGGGAAAGGAAGTTATTAAAGAGTTAGTTTCCAAAGAGCTGTTATTCCAAGCCGCCGAAGAAGCCAAAATCCAAGTAAAAGATTCGGAAATTGACGCCGGCATTAATGAAATTAAAACACGTTTCATCGTAGACGAAAAAACCGGAAAAGAAGATCCGGCCGGGGCCGATAAACGC
>JAKSPG010000053.1 GCA_024405075.1 Elusimicrobiaceae bacterium
ACGGGTTGGAAATTTTTGTTTGCCAATCAAAAAAAAAAAACGATAATGTAGGTAGTTTTATCTTTAGGAGATTTCTATGCAAACAAATCAAGACATAAATAAAAACCCTATTCGCCCCTCGTCATCCCGCAGGGTTTCTATGCGGGATATAGGGGCGGCACACACACTATACCCCGCATACCGACATTGCGGGGTGACGCAGTGTGTGCGCCCGAGAGGTAAAGGGTTTACCCTCATTGAATTATTAGTCGTTGTACTTATCATCGGCATTTTGGTAGCAATCGCTCTGCCGCAATACCAAATGGCGGTGGCCAAAGCACGCATGACGCAACTGGTGACGTCGGCCAATTCCGTCGTACAGGCCCAAGAACGCTACTATCTGGCCAATGGGCAATACACTACCGATTGGTCGGAACTGGATATTGAATTAGCAGGCACGGTAAGTGGTAGCAAATTAACTAACCCGGCCGGGTGGAAACTAAAACTGCGTGCTTATCTGGAGGGAAGTTATTGGGAAAGCGTCGAGGCCGAGGATTCGCGCCTGCCTACCACGCGGCTTCTCTTTTCCTATGAACACGCCCATTCTTATCAAGGCAAGCGGTTGTGTTATGCCGCGGCAGACAATAAACTGGCCAATACACTATGCAAAAATGCGTCCGGCCTTACCCAACCAACGGACAGGAACTCGGGAGGAATAAATTATTACGTTTTTTAGCAGCTATTTTTTCGCCGCGTTGGGTTTTGCCGGGCCGGCGGCTTGCACTTGTTGCACGATTTGGGAATAATCGCGCCGAGATTTGGTAACAAAATTTGGGTAGGCATCCTTGATATCCAGTTGGTAAAAATCACTACCCATTATCTCCTTCATAAATTCCTGCGCGGCGTGATTAAATACAAAAAACATAAAATACTCGCTTTTTACATTTTTCTTACCTTGCCGTAGAGACAGTACTTGAAACGTGCCCGAAATCAGCCCGATTAACTCCCCGGTGTTGGTCATCACGCCCGAGCCGCTCATGCCTTTAATAATGCCAAAATCGTTGGTATAGGCAAAACCCAAATTTTTAACATAATGCACGAGATGCGGGTTTTTTTTCACAGCGCGCACACCGTCAAAAATAGAAATGACCGAAATTTTGCGGTCCAGCAAATAGTTGCCCCGGTCAAACACCACTAACGGCGGGAATGAAGGGCTTTGCACCCGCCGCCACGCCCGCCCCGCGGACAAATTAGCACCAATAAATGCATCAAATTGCGCTTTGGTAATGCCCACGTTGCCCCGTTTGCCGCGGCGGTAATACACCGGCGTTGCCCGGCTCAAATCCAAGCGAAGTAAGGCAAAATCATGCTTTACAAAAGCATCGGGGGAATATTCCGGATCCGCAAACACAAGGGGCCGTTTAGGCGTATGTGTAAAACTCACCAGGCCCGAGACGGTTTGGTCCATTAAATCCAGCTGAATTTTACAACCGTTTTTACAATTTGTTACACAATGCGCCGCCGTAACAAACCAACGGCGGGAAATGCGCGTGGCCTGGCACTTACTGGCGGCCGACGTCTCCTGCCCGGCAGGCAAAACATAATATTCAAACGTATGAGCGAAATCTTCTTTGGCAGTGTGTTTATCCTCATCCGTTACCGAGATGACACTGACTTCCGCCGCCAGCGGCAACGCACAAAAACCCACCAGTAACAAAATTATTTTTTTGAGCATAAGTTATTGTAACAAGAAAGCACTCACTTCGCAAGATAAGAAAAAACGCGGAACGGTATAAAACCGTTCCGCGTACAAACAGAAAAACAAGTTATTTAATTTCCGACGTACAGTGCGGGCAGCGGGTAGCTTCCAACGCAATATCGCTGCAGCAGTAGGGACACTTTTTCGTCGTAACTTGTATGGCGGCTTGTTCTTTGGGGGAATTCAATTTGTTAATAGCTTTGATGAGCAGGAAAATACAAAACGCCACAATCAAAAAGCTGATAATCGCATTAAGAAATAGCCCCAAATTCATCGTGGTGGCACCGGCGGATTGGGCCTCGGCCATGGTGGCATACGGACCGGCGGTAGTACCTTTTTTAATGACTATAAACCAGTTGCTAAAATCCACTTTACCTAGCAGCAACCCCAACGGCGGCATCATAATATCAGCCACCATAGAGTTTACAATTTTGGTAAATGCACCGCCGATAATAATACCAACGGCCATATCAATCACGTTTCCGCGCATCACGAATTTTTTAAATTCGTTACACATATCTTTAATCATTTTTTTCTCCTTTACTACTGTATCCGACCGCACGAAACAGTGCGGCATACAAATCGTCCTCTACTGGATATTTTATTTCATTTGGGTTTATTTCGTCCACAAATTCCGCACGGGTATCTTCCAGCACCGCTAACGGTTGTTGTTCATCGCACTCCCCCATGCAGTACGCAGCGGCCGTCGCTAACGAGTCAGCCACGTCCACCAGTGTTACTTGCAGTTTGCGTCCAAACAAATCTTTTTTGCCGCGCTCGTCACGTACCCCTTTAAATCCCGCATATGCCACCGCCCCGGCCACAACACCGGCACGCAACGGCAAAATCATACTGTCAGTAATTACAATCCCTAGATTTTTGACTTTCCACACCGCTCCCAGTTTGCGGCGCAAATCGGCGGCTAGTTCGTATAAGTTGGGTGGAAGCAACAATAATGTGCCTCCCGCGTTGGAAGCATCTATCCCCGCGTTTGTCATCACCATACCGTCTTTGACCGTAAGCCACGCCAACGCAGTTTTTAACGCCCAGGTGCTTTCGCGCCGGATGAGTTTTTCTTTTTGCGCTTCGTCCGGCTCCGGAATGATTTCCCCCTTCCATAAAGCCAGCAATTTGGAAGCCACCGCCACTACCGTATTTTCTTGAACATGCGGAATATGACGCACTATAAACTGCGGTAAATCTTCCCGCACGGCAAATAAATCGGTTTTAATAGGCGTAATTTTCATAATTCTTCAAACGGAGCCACAAAACTGCGGAACACTTCGTTGGCTAAAAAAAGCCCCTCGCTACTTAATTTTACCTTTTTCCCCTCGCGCAGGAGAAGCCCGCGCCGGACGTGTTTTTCCAGTTCGCGGCCGAAAAATTTTTGCTGGGCCGGGCTAATTTCTACCCCGTCCAATTGCCGCAAGCCAACCAGCAATTTTTCCCCCTCGGCCGCTTGGGCCACTAGGCGTTCAGAAAAAACAACCGCGCTTTGCCCGGCCCGAACGCGGCGGATATATTCCCGCACATCGGGCGTGTTTTGCCGACGACAGCCGTCCGCAAATGATACCGCCGCACTGCCCAATCCGATGTATGGCTCGTATTGCCAGTAGAGCGTGTTATGTTTAGATTCAAAACCGGGGCGGGCAAAGTTAGAAATCTCGTAATGATGATACCCGGCCGCCAGCAGGCGCGCGCGCGTTTGCTCCAACATAGTGCGCATGAGTTCCTGGTCGCACATGATGCCACGCTCAAAAAACGGCGTGCCTTCTTCAATTTGGAGTCCGTAAACGGAAATGTGCTGCGGGGAGAGGGAAAGTAATTTTTCCAACCCGGTCAAAAAGGAGTTTAACGTCTGACCCGGCAGACCGGCGATTAAATCCACGTTGATATTTTGCACGCCGCCTACGCACAAATTTTCCCACACACGCAAAAAATCGGCCACTGTGTGCACGCGGCCCAGTGTTTTTAATTCATCATCATTAAAACTCTGCAATCCTACACTAAAGCGGTTAAAACCTGCGCCGCGCAGTAAGTTGATTTTTTCTTTCGTTAAGCTTTCCGGATTGGCTTCCACCGTACTTTCCGCAAACGAGGAAATGGGCGCAAAATTTGTTTGCACCAATGCGCTCAATTTTTCCAATTGTGCGCACGAAAGCAAACTGGGAGTGCCGCCACCTACATACAGTGTATCGTAGCGGCGCGAGGGGAAAGAGGCGGCTTCTTGTGCGAGCGCATGTAGGTAATCATCTATTAAATTTTCCTGCCCGGCAAACGAGGCAAAATCGCAATAATTGCATTTTTGTTTACAGAACGGAAGGTGCAAATAAAGGCCTGTGGACATTATTTTTTATGTTCGGCTTCGTAATTTAAGTATGCCAGAATAAACGGGTCCAAATCGCCATCCATAACGGCAGTGATTTGGGAGGTTTCGTACCCGCTGCGCAAATCCTTGACCAGTTGGTACGGCATAAACACGTACGAACGGATCTGGTGGCCCCAAGCAATTTCGCCTTTTTGACCATAGCGTTTTTCGGCTTCGCTACGTTTTTTATCCATTTCCAATTCGTAAAGTTTTGCTTTTAACATCTTCATGGCCGTCTGGCGGTTTTGCAATTGGCTGCGCTCAATGCGGCAAGAAACAACGATTCCGGTAGGGATGTGCAACAGCCGCACAGCCGATTCTACTTTATTGACGTTTTGACCGCCGTGGCCGCCCGCGCGGGAAGTTTCTAACTGGATATCTTTTTCCGGGATTTCTATGTTGATATCTTCATCAATATCAGGCAGCACATCACACGAGGCAAACGACGTATGCCGCCGGGCATTGGCGTCAAACGGCGAAATTCGCACCAAACGGTGTACCCCATTTTCCCCCTTTAAATATCCGTAAGCAAACGGTCCCTCCACCATCGCACTTAATGTTTTAATACCGGCTTCTTCGCCGGGCTGTGCGTCCAACACGGACAACTTAAAACCGTGTTGTTCGGCCCAGCGCGTGTACATACGCACGAGCATTTGCGCCCAATCACACGATTCCGTACCGCCAGCTCCGGCATGAATGGTTAGGATAGCGTTGAGCTTGTCGTTTGGCTCGGAAAGGCGGATTTCGCCTTCTTTCTGGGCAATTTGTTTTTCGGTTTCTTTCAAAGAATCGTTTAAGGCGACCAGTTCATTTTCGTCTTGCATTTCTTTACATAAGTCAAAAAGAGCGCGGTCGTCATCTACTTTTTTTTGCAAAGCGTAAAAGGTTTCAATAGAACTTTTTAAAAAATCAATTTGACGGCTGACTTCCTTGGCTTTTTGGGTATCGTTCCAAAAGGCGGGGTCCGCCGATTCTTTTTCCAGCCGGGCCAGCTCCTGCTGTTTGCCGGAGATATCATCAATAGATTCTATTTTAGCCGCCCGCGCGGTTAGTTCTTCTAATTTTTGTTCCACGTCTTTAAATTCAATGTTATTCATAAGCAAATACCATAAGCAGGATAAGCCCTGTCATAAAAACGGCCACACACAACCACGCAAAGACGTCGCCCCACTGGGTATAAAGACTGACCCGGTTATCTGCCTGTAACGGCACTTGAGCGTACAAAATGTCCTGCGTAAACAACGCTGTTTGATACTCTATACGACCAAAGGGATCAATCACGGCCGAAAATCCCGTATTAGCGGCCCGCAACAACGGGCGGTGGGTCTCCACCGCACGCAGCACATTGGCCGCCAAATGCTGGTATGGGGCAGCCGTATCAAAAAACCAGGCATCGTTTGTTAAATTGACAAATAACTTGGCCCCCAATTTGTTTTGTACGCGCCACAACTGCGGGAAAATAGCTTCGTAACATAAGGTGCTTCCCAGCAAAATACCACCCGCATTTAACAAAGGTTGGTTTTTGCTACCTGGCGAAAACACACCCAGTTCCCCTAAAATATCTACATGAGGAAATAACGCCCGCACCGTTTTCTCTAGCGGAATATACTCCCCAAACGGCACCAATTTTACTTTTTTGTACTCTTGTAACGTATCCTGGTACGGCGTCATCAAATACGCCCCCACGTACTGCGCTGTCCCTTGCGAAAGAGAGGACCCCACCACCTGGTATGCCCCCGAACGAGCGGATACATCTTGCATCAAATCAAAATACTTTTCTTCGGAAATTTCCCCGGGAAGTACGCTCTCGGGCCACACAGTTAGCAAAATGTTGTGACCTGTCAACGCTTGCCCCATTTGGTATATCGTGTCAGTAATTTCCGCTTCAAAAGAGTCATCCCACTTTTTGTATTGGTCTATGTTAGGTTGCATGAGTGCGGCACTTACGTGTAACAGCGACGGAGTGGAAACGATCGGTATTTGCCGATTTCCCCAACCGTAAGCTCCCAACCACACCCCCACCGCTACCAACACATAAAATACGCTTTTGCGGCTCAATCCGCACGATAACGCCTTGGCAAGCAAGGCCGATACACACACCAATAAAAAGCTAACACCATATACTCCAGTGTAAGCTGCCACTTGTAAAAAGGTCGGCATGTTCCACTGGCTGTACCCCCACATCAACCACGGGAAACCTAGTGCGTAAAAAGCAATCGTTTGGTGTAACCACTCCAGTGTTACAAAACCACAGGCAACCAACAGGGGGAAAAAGGGTCCCGCTTTCTTTAAAAAATAACAACTGCCGCCAAGCAATGCAAACTGCAGTGACAGCAATGCGCACAACCCCAACCACGCTGCGAGTGCCAATCCGACAGATAGTCCGCCGCCGTAGCGGCACGTATAATAAATCCAGTAGAAAAGTCCGGCATGAAACAGCAGAGCCGTTACCCATCCGTAAAAAAAGGAAGCCCAAAACCCGCGGATTTTGGTAACTCCCCACAGAAAAGGAACCCACGCCACCCACGCCAAGCTAGAGTGAGAATAACGCGGAAAGCTCAAAAAAACCAGTAAGGCCGTAGCCAGCGCACCACCGCTTAAAAACAAATATCTTCCACCGCACCGCAGCCCGGCCAAAAGCCGGGACCAAACGGACATAGGCTGTACGGGGCAAGAAGAATTTAGGTGCGCGCGCGGCATAACGGATTAGTATTTGATTTTACAGCTGTTCTGTACGCACACGGCCCGCGCTGAAGGACTACATTCCCGCACGGCACGCGGTGCTTTTTCCGGGCAGGTTTTTGTAACCGTTCTGGCTTGCATGTTGTTAAATTCCAACGTGTACAACGCATTGATAGCTGTAACGCCTTTCGGCCCGATTAAACAACCGCACGGATCTTTATCCACGATGATGCAATCGTCGTTGATTTTGCAGCGTGAAAGACGAGCATATTTAGCGCGGATGGCTTCCTCGCGGCTGACGGCCTGTTGATGCGCTTCTTGCACCGCAGGATCTATCTTGGCCAGTTGCGGCACGGAAATTTCAATCGGTTCATCGTGCGAGAAAAGCACCACCAGCAGTAACACCAAACCGCCGGCACATAAGAGTAACAGCAGGTCTTTTATTTTATTTCTCATAAGTTTGCTCCACAGCATTTTTTATATTTTTTACCACTACCGCACGGGCAGGGGTCGTTGCGTCCGATGTTTTTGGCAACGGGTTTGGCACCATCCGGGTTTTTGGCGGCTGCTTCCTGCTCAACGCGCTGGGCCGGGGTACGCCGCGGCGGCAATTGCAAACGGAAAATATACCCCACCATCAAATCGCGCACGCGGTTTAGCATGGAAGAATACAAATTGTACGATTCTTTCTGGTATTCAATCAGCGGATCCTTTTGGGCATATCCGCGCAAGCTGACACTGTTACGCAGTTGGTCTAACTCGTACAAGTTTTGTTTCCACGCCGTATCCAACAGTTGTAACATCAGCATACGTTCAATTTCCGCGAAATTAATGCCTTGCTCGGCGAAATAATCGGCACGCGCTTTATACAATTCTTTCACTTGCGCCATGATATGGTCCGCCAACGCTTCTTGCGACTGGCGGCCTACTTTCTCGGCCGTGTAGGCAAAATCTATCGGGAAGAAATTACGCAAATGAACATTTAACGCTTCAAAATTACAGCGTTGCAAATGCGACGGGAAATAATACTGTTCCACCAACTCGTCGGCCACTTCCCACATCATTTGCAGGGACCGGTCGGACATGTTTTCCCCATCTAAAATAGCATTGCGAAGCCCGTAAATAGCGGTGCGTTGTTGGTTCATTACTTTATCATAATCCAACAGTTGTTTGCGGATATCAAAGTTGCGCCCTTCCACCATACGCTGGGCTCCTTCAAT
>JAKSPG010000054.1 GCA_024405075.1 Elusimicrobiaceae bacterium
AAAGCGCATGAAGTGGTGGCAGAACTGGAAAAGCGCGGCAACGTCAAAGGCGTCATCACGCAAAACATTGACGGACTTCATCAAAAAGCGGGCAGTAAAAACGTGCAGGAATTTCACGGGACGATTTATACACTTTCCTGCGTGCGTTGCGCTAAACAATACCCTTTAGCCGATACCGATTTGGAGGCCGACCCGCCCTGTTGCACGTGCGGGGGCGTGTTAAAACCTAATTTTGTGTTTTACGGCGAAGGTATCCCCCCAGCCGCATATCAAAATTCGCTTACGCTTGCGCAAAATGCGGATGTGATGATTATTGTCGGCACGGCCGGGCAGGTGATGCCGGCGTGCAGTATGCCGCTGGTAGCCAAGGAGTTCGGAGCCAAGATAATAGAAGTGAATCCGCAACCCTCGTCGTTTACGGACCGGATTACAGACTTTTATTTTCCACAAAAAGCGACGGAGTTTTTTGCCGCGTTGGAAAAAGAGTTATAGCGGAAAAATTTTTTATTTTGGAAGATGGACAATGGGTATTTTCCAGCGTATATCCGCACCCGACAATTTAGTGAGCTCCGGATCGTTAAATTGAATAAGACGGTCAAAGATAAATTGCATGCGTGTGGCGATATCAAAATTGACTGCGGGCGCATACCATTCCCCATCCTTTTGCACAGGAGCAGGAATTAAGGAGATGACCCGGGTTTTGGGCCCGGCCAGTGCATCTCCCAAGGAATAAGGTTGTCCGTATTCTACGTGTGCTCCTCCGGTATAAATAACAAGAAGTGCGTCGGGGTGTTCTTGGCGGACCTGTTTAATGATTTGTAAAAAGCGTTCATTACGCAGCCGTACCCCTTCCGGGGAACTGGCTATCTGCGATGAAGTATCGCGTTCGGCTGGTGTATAGGAAGTCTCTCCTTCCGAAATATCAGCGATAAAATCCCTGGTGGTTGGGCTTTGCGGTTCTTCTGTGATAATCTCACTTGCGGAATCGTTGAATTTGAAAGCCGGTTCCATGCCAATCGCAGGGATTCCCCCCATTCCCTGAAGGCTTCCCCATAAATTCACATAGATATCCCACGTGGATACTGGACCGGGCTGCCCCCAAGTTACCATCTCAGGTAAAAATTCTGTCAGTACAATAATTTCACGCCCCGGTTGGTATACGTAGTGAAGGTAGCTGATCAAATCCGATACGGTTTTTGGCATATCCGGCAGATAGTGGCATTCGCCTATTAGTAAATACGAGATATCTTCCGGGATTTGTTCCGCCACATAAGACACATCTTTCTCTATCGGATGCGTGATGGGGGTTTTTGCCTGTTTGAAGTCCTCAAGCCGTTGGCCAATTTCTTATACTGTGCAACGAATCGCGGGTACCACGTGGTTTGTGCGCGGTTATTCCGCGCCAAAAAATACAAACCCAACTGCTCTTGAGTTTGCAGGAAAGGTGCTTGCGGATACAGAACTTTCGGAGATTCCTGGATAGGTTGGGAGAGCGCTTTTCCGCCAACTAATCGCAATGATAAAAATCTGGAGTCAATTTCCGGCAAATTGGCACGAATTTGTTCAAAGCGGGCGGCGGAGGTTAAAACACGTTGTTGCAGTGTCTTTGTAATTACTTTTTTGAGTTCTGGAACTTGGTTGATATTGCCAAGCCCGAGCTCTTTTTGCAATTTTGCCTTAAGCTCCGCGTTGTAGAGAGCTTTGAGGCGTGGTTGTGCTTTTGCTACGGATTTTGTAACGGGCGGAAGGACCGCTTGGGCGTACAATACTTGCCCGGTCGACAGGAATAACGCAAGCAACAAAATAAGTTCTTTTAGAATCAACTTATACATACCGCTTCCCTATATCTTTTATTGTAGGGAAAATTCACGAAACACGCCAGGACCAAAGGACCTACTTTGTTTGGATTTTGGGCCTAGGATAGCAATAGGCAAAAAAAATACCGCTCGTAAGAGCGGTATTTTTTAGATCGCGTTTTTTTAGTTTTTGGAAGGCCACACAAACATAACCAGCAGTATAATCGCACCAATAAACGGTATTAACGATGCGAGCAACCACCAGGGGCTAAATCCGCCGTCGCGCAAGCGGCGCGCACCGATAGCGAGGGCCGGTAAAAAAATTGCCAAATAACATACTGTGTAAATAATATTACCGATATCGCCAAAGAAACTTAGCACGATGCTCAACAGTACAAAGAAAATAAAATTGCACAAAGCAAACAACCAAAATTGCTTGCGGGTAGAACGGCCTGCACAATCCACATAGTGGTTTTTGATAGGATCAATGTAATACGTAGAGAAGAACTTCATGCACAACCTCCTGTAAGTTGACTGCTACTAATACCATACAATAAAAGGGGACGTCTGGCAAGTTAAATTACTTTCTAATGAGGGATTTTTTATCAAATATGATATGTATTTCTTCGTTAGAAAATTGAAATAAACCGAAGACCAGCCGGTCTATTTCGTGTTGGCAAAGTAAAGTATCTGCCTGTAAATTCTTTTGTTTGGCCGTGTAGATATTACGTGCCAACGCTTCTAATTGCCGTTGCAACTGAGGCGGGGCGATAGGGATAGGCATTTCCCCCAGTGGTTGGGCATATAATTCCAGCAAATTTCCTTTACGTTTGCCTTTGTAAAACAGCCACACGTAATACGTGGCCGAATTAAACAAGGCCAGCAAATACCACAACGTAAGCGGCGGATGTGGGGCGGAAATAAAATAGACGTCGGAGCTGGCATACCACGGCCCGATACTGTAAGCAAAGCGGTTGGCGGCGGATCGCTGAGGAACGACGATTTTCTCCCCTTCAAAATCAAATTTCCTTCGCACGGAGCCAAACCAGTATTTCCCTTGTGCCAGTTGTTTGTCAATGCCGTTATTATTTTGGCGACGCGTGAGTAATTTCTGTTTAAATCGGGCCAAGTGCTGTAATAGACGAGGGTAGCGCGAGAAATCAGTTTGGCGGTCGTTAGGATAGAAAAAATCAATCAAAAAATATCGCGGTTGTTGCGTCGCCACATAGGCGGAAATATCGGAGTTTTTGAAAAACGGTTTTATTTTCTTTTGTTCAGTACGGCTTGGATTTAGGGCCTTTTTTTCATCGTAAGTCAGCACAAAGGCCTGATCGCACCCCGTCATCAGGCCGTTAGAAATACGGGCCAGTTCTTTTAATTTATGGGGTGTGGCAGCCATTTTGGCCAGGGCCGTTTTTAGGGCCGGTTCGGGCGGGCATGTTTCTAAAAAGAGTTCCGGACCGAAGAACAATTCTTTTTGCGTGGCAGCGCGGTTTGCGGCTCCGCAACGGCAAAGTACAGTTGGGATTAACTGAGGCATAAAAACCGTGATTAAATTATGTTGTCCCTTGGCCTGTTTGAAAATCCGTTCTTCCCCAAAATCAATTAGGCGCAGCAAGGTGGCCTGTTCGTTCAGGCGTTTTCGCAGTGCATACGCCGAGACGGCGTGGGTAAAATAGCTGGTAGTCAATAACCCGGCCGTGCCGCCCGGTTTAAGTAATTCGAAAGCCAGGTGGAAAAATAAATACAACAAATCTGTTTTAGGTGTAATCCATGTAGCCCATTGCGGGTTTTGGCGTAGTCGTGCGAAAATTTCTTTATTATTTTTCTGACCGATATACGGCGGGTTAGATAAAAAAATATCAAATCCGCCGTTGGCAAAAATTTCGGGGCAGGCATTTTCCCACACGGTGTGGCCGGCCAGCGAATCGTGCGTAAAAATGTGTAAGGATGTATCGGCTGTTTGTCCATGGGCGAGTAAGGTAAGTTGCAGTCGCAGTCGCAAATTGGCCGTGGCTTGAGGGGCAATATCGGCAGCGTAAAGGTTGTGTGTAGCGATATGAGCTAACAGCGGACCTGTTTGCAAGGTTGGATTTAATTTTTTTCGCAGTTGTGCCAACAAAAACCAAAACGGTATAATAAGCCCCCCTGCTCCTGCGGCCGGGTCGCAAACTGTTAGATGAGCCAGTCGGCTATCAACCTGCCGCGCTTGGGCAGGAGGTAACGAGTCTAAACGCGTTGTATCTACCCCGTGTCGTTGTAGCCAGGCGTATAAAGTTTCTTGAGCCAGGCGGTAAGCGGTTTCAAAAGGTGTGTACACAACACCTTTGCGGTTTAAAGCAGGTTTTTTGTCCTGCGTGATCAAACCGAAAATTTCAGGAGTAAATGCGTGTTTATCTCCCTCGTGCCCGGCAGGAAATTGATGCAAACATGCAAGTAGGGCTTTTAGTATGTCCGGCGAGAGTGTAGCAGGTAGCGGCGCAACAAGTTTATCCCACGATGTTTGTCTGGCCGCTTGCGGATTGAGTTGTTGTAACCAATTTTTAGCCAGTAAATTACGCAACAAATCTGTTTTTTGTTGAGGTGCTAATGCAAGCGGATTTATTAGGCGGTGTAAAGCAGATAGTAACGTTTGGTTCATAAGTATGAGAAAGTGAATTATTTCGTTGAGCTTGGCACTTTTATTTGTACATCAAACCCGGCCAGGTGTGTAAGTTGCGGAGTAGTAAATTGCAGGAGGCGTAGGCCGGCAAACCAACCTTGGGTGGGAAAATCAAACAGAGAAGTTTGAAAGTCCACGCCGTTTTCGGAGGTAATGGTTAGGGGATAGAGGGCCACCACAAACGTATTTTCTTTAGGAAATTGTGCCGATAAGGAATAAGGTTCGCTGTACAGCACATGCGCATTTCCCGCATATACCACAAACAATGCCTGCGGGTACTGGGTACGGTAATAAGACAGGTGTTCCATCCAGCGTTGGTTTCGCAGCCGCCAACCCTCGTAACTACTCCAAATATGATTCCCCGCCTGTGGGTTGGTGGGTGAGGTAAACATGAGTTTGGAATTATCCAGCACAAATTGCGGTTCCAAACCGATAAGTTCAATATTATGTTCCAATGCCGCATTCCAAACCACTTTATAATCGGTAGAAATTTTGCGATGTTTGGCTACTTCCCCCTCGGGCAGAAATTCGCTAAAGAGAATAATTTGCCGTTTGGGGAATTGCTGGCGCAGGGCGGTAATGAGTTGAGCGGTGTAAGTTTTAACGGACTCAAATTTGTGGCGTTCCCCAATGAACAAGTAAGAGGTTTTATCGGATAATTGGTGTAGGATCCAGGGGATATCCTCTTGGGGCGGATGTGTGGGCGCTCGTTGGTGTAATTGAAAATCTATCAGCCGCGCTTGGGTCTGCTGAAAACGGCGTACATCTTTCGGCAGTTGGCGCAATGTTTCGCGGTTATTATTGGCTACAAAGTACAGAGAAAGTTGTTTCTCATCTGTTAGGAAAGGGACCTGCGGATACATTTCCTGTGGATTAGCGTGCAACAAAGCCCCAATATGATGATCAACAAAATTGCGCTCTAAACGTGGGTCCATATGGCTAAGGAGGAGGCCTTGTTGGTAAGTGCGCTCTATGCGCGCTTGCAGGGTGCGGGTGACTTGGGCCTTAGGAAAATTTTTAGCGGCTTGGAATAAGGAAGAGGGTTTTGCCGGCTGCCCGTACGACAGCATGCTTCCGGCCAGGAGTAAGGTCCATGATAAAATAAATTTTTTGTGGGTCGTTAGGGGCATTTTCATTCGGTCCGCTCTACTTCTGGCGATACTTTGATGCGTATATCATGCCCGGCTAATTTGGCTAGCGAACGGTCTTTAAAATGTAAAACGGTTTCTTTAGCAAATTTCCCACCGGTAAGCAGGTCAAAACGAGATGTTTCGTAGATAATAGTGCCGTCATCTACAGTAAAATAAGTTGGAAAGAAAGCCACGGAAAAAGTGTCCTCTTGCGGCAGTAGGGAACTTAAGGAGTGTAATTCGCTGTAGTCGTTATGGCCTGCGCCGGTATAAATAATAAACAGCGGACTCTGGGCATTGGGCGACCAGTGTTCTTCTAGTCTTTGTCGGAGATTGGTAATATAAGTTGCCCAGTGTTCGTTGCGCAAACGCACCCCTTCGGGGCTGACCCAAATATCACGGGGCATATTATCAAATTGCTTGGTAGAAAAAAGAAGGCATGCGTTTTCATCTACAAATGCCGGCTCTAAACCGACTACCGGGATGCCCAACTTGTGCGCTATGTCCAGTACGGGAGTATAGACGATTGACGGTTGAAACAGGACATTTTCCGGCAGAAATTCCGTTAATAAAATAATGGGTCTGTTCCGAAATTTTTTTGATAGTTTAGTAATCAATAAAGAAATGTGTATGTAGATGGAAAAAACATCGTGGTGTTCTCCGACCAGTAAGTAAGAAGTATTTTCGGGAATTTGGTGCACCAAAAAATTTATTTCTTCCCCCTCTAGTACGGAGCGGCTGGCCCGGCGGATATCTTGCGAGTGTGCGTTCAGTTCGCTAATCAGGTGTTGTTGTGCGGAAATGGCGTTGCTAATCATACTGTTGTTGCGGGATAGGAAATAGTTGGACAATTGGGCCGAGGTCGCCAGAAAAGGAACGTCGGGATACAGCGTGGCGGGGTCCACGTTTAAAAGCGGTTGCATGTGATAGGTGGGCGGAAAATAAAAAGGCGATTGGCCTTGATTGCGTAGGTGGCTTAATGTTGCTGTTTGGTAGGAGCGTTCTACACGTTGGGCAAGTGTACCGGATACCTTCGTACGGGCCGGGTATGTGGTGAATGTTTTTGCCAGTTGGCGAAAACCACTTTTCTGTGCCCAAGCTCCGCTAGTGAGTAAGACACAGCTAATAAGCAGGATAAAATATCTTTTCCACATATGCTTATTTTAGTAAACTTGCGTAGCGAAGCACATGGGCCTTTTGGTCCCTTTTCCCCATTTTTTGGACCTAGACAACCTTTCAGGTGTCAGGATTAAGGGGGGGGAACAGGCAAAAAAAAAAGCCGCCCGGTAAAAGGGCGGCCCGTTGTAAGTATACAGCTGTTTATGGCTATTTAATCTTTTTTCCTTGTTCCAACATAAGCGTGTAGGTGGTGATGTCGGTCACTTCGGCAGGACCAAAGAATTGAATCGGTCCGGGGAAGACAAAGACATCTTGTTCTGCCCAAATCACGCGGTTTTTGGACAGGTACTTGAACGGCTCTCCCTTGAGTTCCACAAGGGCCTTTTTGATAACCGGTTTTTCTTTGCCTTTGCGCCGTTCAATGTTCATCATCATGGTAAGTGGCACGCCGCCCACTTCCCAATCTTGTGCTTTGCGGGTCAGTCTGCGTACCGATGATAAATAACCGCTGCATTTGTTCAAGGCCAGCACTGCGGCGTTGTAGCCGAGTGCGTAGGTGTAGGTAGCGTCAAAGGTGGACGGTACCCCGCAGCGGCCCTCGTAGCCAAAGAAGTGCGTAATGGCGGCAAATTTGCCCGGATATTTACCGGCTTTTTTCAGCACGGACAGCTCGGTGCGAATCATTTCCACCAAGAGTTTTTCCGTCTCAATGAGCGACACTTGTACGTTGCCGTGCGGGTCGCGGTCCAGCATTAACTGGCGGGCGATACCGTCGGGCAGTGAACGCATCAAATCCGCTAATTTTTTAGGCAGTTTAGAAAGGATAAATTCTTTCTTTTCCGCCGGCGTGTTGAGTTTGTTTAGTGTCGCTTCGTTATCGGCCAACGAATCGTTCAGCGCGCTAATCAGCTCTTTCATTTCCGGGATAAATTCAATGAGTCCTTCCGGTACGAGCACGATACCGTAGTTTTTGCCCGCTTTGGCGCGTTTGACGATTAAATCCACCAAGTTTTTAACCACTTGGCCAAGCGTCATTTTTTTAGCCAACACTTCTTCCCCCACCAGTACAGCATTGGGGTGCGTTTTAAGCGCTACTTCCAGCGTAATGTGCGAGGCACTGCGCCCCATTAAACGCACAAAGTGCCAGTATTTGCGGGCAGAGTTCATGTCGCGTTCAATATTGCCAACAAGCTCTGCATAAACTTTGGTAGCGGTACCAAAACCGCACGAGGCCTCAATGTGGTC
>JAKSPG010000055.1 GCA_024405075.1 Elusimicrobiaceae bacterium
GCAAAGCGCGCGACTTAACACGGCGCAAAGGAGCGTTTGAAGGGGGGGGACTGCCCGGTAAACTGGCCGATTGCCAAGAACGCGACAGCGCCAAGTGCGAACTCTTCCTCGTGGAAGGGGACTCCGCCGGTGGTTCAGCTAAACAAGGGCGCGACCGTGTTTTCCAGGCGATTTTGCCGCTTCGCGGTAAAATTTTGAACGTGGAAAAAGCACCGCTCGTTAAAATTCTCTCCAGCGATACCGTGCGCGATTTGATTTCCGCCGTCGGTACCGGGGTAGGCGAAGGCGAGGGGGGATTTGATATCTCCAAGCTGCGCTATAACAAAATTATTTTAATGGCCGATGCCGACGTGGACGGACAGCACATCTCTACCCTGCTTTTGACGTTCTTCTACCGCCAGCTAAAGCCGCTTATTGATGCGGGCCACATCTATTTAGCCCAGCCGCCGCTCTATAAGGTCAAAAAGGGGAAGGTGGAACAATACCTGCAGACCGAAGAACAAATGCAACAATGGTTGATGAAAGAAGGGCTGGCATCCGTTACCGTTACCAACATGGTCAAAAACGAAGAACTGGCCGGTGCGGCGTTGCGTGATTTATTAAAAATCTTGCGCGACGTGGAAGATATGCTGGCTAAACTGGAAATTAAAAACATTACGCTTAACGACTTTATGGCCTTTTTGGCTGAAGGGCGCGTGCCGCTTTACCGCATCCCACTGTTAAGCGGTGGTTTCCGCTATTTCTATACGGAACAAGAATACCGCGATTACGAAAACCAGTACGTGCAGGAAAAGCGCGAAGAATTAGCCGCCGACGGTGTAGATGTTGCTACGTTGACGGATGAATCGCTCGTACCGGAACACCAGAGCTTGTTTGAGTTTGGCAAACTCTTGGCGTGCGAAAAGAAACTGGAAACGTATTCGTTTAAGTTTGCGCAGTATCCCCTTATTGAAAGCGAAAAAGACCGTGTAAACCCGCTTTTTAAAGTAAATAACGGCAAAACAGACGTGTTGGTCTACAGCTTGGCAGAGTTGCTGCGGGCGGTGAAGGAAGCCGCTTCCGCGGGGGCCTCTATCCAACGTTACAAAGGGTTAGGGGAAATGAACCCCGAACAGCTGTGGGAAACCACTATGGATCCGGCCAAACGCAAACTGATTCAGGTTAAAATTAACGACGCCGCCGATACGGAACAGGCGTTTACCATGCTGATGGGCGATCGGGTAGAGCCGCGGCGCGACTTTATCCAAACCCACGCTTTGGAAGTAAAGAACTTGGACATTTAACCCACGCCGCCGCGGTATTTCGGCCGCGGCGCGGGACGATTTTTCCGTAACAGGAGCTTTTGAACATGAGTGAAGAAAATACCAACCAGCCGGCCACGCAAAATGTGAATGTAAACGTGGATCTATTCGGCGATATTCAACAACGCGATATTGCGAACGAAATGCGTTCGTATTACATTGATTACGCCATGAGCGTAATTGTCGGCCGCGCCTTGCCCGATGTGCGCGACGGCTTAAAACCGGTACACCGCCGGGTGCTCTATTCCATGAACGAAATGGGGCTTAAATACAACAAGGCCTACAAAAAATCCGCCCGCGTAGTTGGGGACGTGCTCGGTAAGTACCACCCGCACGGCGACACCGCCGTCTACGATACGCTGGTGCGTATGGTGCAGGATTTTTCGCTTCGCAAACCGCTTATTGACGGGCAGGGTAACTTCGGCTCCATTGACGGGGATTCTGCCGCCGCCATGCGTTATACCGAGTGCCGCTTGCAAAAAATTTCCGAAGAAATGCTGGGCGATTTGGATAAAGACACCGTCAAAATGATTCCCAACTACGACGGCTCTTTGTTAGAGCCTTCCGTCTTGCCGGCCAAATTGCCGGCTTTGCTCGTTAACGGTTCGGCGGGTATTGCCGTAGGTATGGCCACCAACATTCCCACCCACAACCTGGGCGAAGTATGCGACGGCATTATTGCCTACATCAAAAACCCCGAAATTACCGTCAAAGAGATGATGAAAATCATCAAAGGGCCCGATTTCCCAACCGGTGCCATTATCCGCGGAACCAAAGGCATTTACGAATATTTTGAAACGGGTCACGGCAGCGTAAAAGTGCAAGCCACGACGGAAATTGAAGAACGCAAAAACGGCCGTCAAGCCATTATTGTTACTGCTATTCCGTACCAAGTCAACAAAACGTCACTGATTGAAAGCATTGTGGCCCTGGTGCGCGATAAAAAAGTAACGGATATTTCCGATATTCGCGACGAGTCGGACCGCCGCGGCATGCGTTTGGTCATTGAAGTCAAACGCGACGGAAACGCGCAAGTCGTGCTTAACCACCTTTTCAAACATACGCAGTTGCAAACGTCCTTCCCGGTCAACATGTTGGCCATTGTGGACGGACGCCCGCGGGTGTTATCCATCAAAGAAGTGATGAAAGCGTACGTTAAACACCGCCGCGAAATTATCACCAACCGCACAAAATTTGACTTAAACAAAGCGCAAAAACGCGAACATATTTTGAACGGGTTACTCATAGCCATTGCGAATATGGACGAAGTGGTTGCCATTATCCGCAAAGCCAAAGACCCGACGGAAGCCAAATTTACGCTCATGAAACGCTTTACGCTGACCGAAGTGCAAGCGCAGGCCATTTTGGATATGCGCCTACACCAGCTTACGCAACTGTCCGCGTTGGCGATTGAAAACGAGCGCAAAGATTTACTCAAACTGATTGAGGAATTAAAAGATATCCTGGGCAATCCGCAACGGATTTTGGATATTATTGTGGAAGAACTCACAGACCTCAAAAAGAACTATGGCGACCCGCGCCGCACCCAAATCGGCCCGGATATGACGGACTTCTCCATGGAAGACTTAATTGAAAAAGAAGAAGTTGTCATCACCATTTCTAATGACGGTTATGCTAAACGCATCCCGCTTTCCACCTACAAGAGCCAAAACCGCGGCGGTAAGGGCATTATCGGCAGCAAGACCAAAGAGGAAGACTTTATGGAGCACCTCTTCATCACGTCCTCGCATGCGACGGTGCTGATGTTCACAAGCCGCGGGCGTGTGTTTGCCTTGCGGGCGTTTGAAATCCCCGAAGGCAACCGCATGTCCAAAGGTAAAGCGTTGGTGAACTTGTTGCAAATTACCGGGGAAGAAAAAGTAACCTCCGCTATTACCATTGAGGACTTTGACCCCAAACATTGCGAAAACACGTATCTTACCATGTGCACCCGGTTGGGTAGCATTAAACGCGTGGAACTCAGCGAGTTCGCCAATATCCGCCGCACGGGCATTATTGCTATCGGTTTGGATGAAGGCGACGTGCTGGTCAGCGTACAGACGACACATGGTAAATCGGATATTTTAGTAGCCACGAAAAACGGTAAATCCATTCGCTTTGACGAAAACCAAGTCCGCGCCATGGGCCGCCCGGCCCGCGGCGTGCGCGCCATTAACTTGGGAACGGATGACGTAGTCGTCGGTATGGAACAAGCCCCCAACGACGGCGGCTTACAGCCGGATGTGCTCTCTGTGTGCGAAAACGGCTTCGGCAAACGCACGGAATTTAGCGAATACAAACGCCAAAACCGAGGCGGCATGGGTGTTATTACGATTAAAACCTCCGCGCGCAACGGCTCGGTCGTCGGTATCAAGTTGGTTGATGAAACGAAAGACTTGATGATCGTAACCGAAAAAGGCATGACAATTCGCGTACGCTGTGCGGACATTCGCTCCGTCGGGCGCAACGCGCAAGGCGTTACGCTGGCGAAGATGGAGCCGGGCGACAAAATCGCACGTATCGCTCCTGTCGTTAAAGACGAAGAGGAGAGCGAGGAACCCGCGCAGTAACAACTGTTCGTAACTTCTATAAACAGGCACAAGGGCACAACAAATCGTTGTGCCCTTGTGTCGTGTTCGCACGATATAATTTTCTAAAACCTGCATTAAATCCAATTATTGAATTAAATGACGGATATAGGAATTGCTAGTAGATAATTCCGGTCCAAGAGATTTACATACGCTCGTCGCTTGTGAATGCCCGATTTTTGCCCAACAATAAAGCTGTTGGAAATGAGAAACTTGACTATCCTGACCGTAGTAATAGTTGATACCTAAATCTTGAGTATCGGTACGATAGGCCTCTATTTTTTTGGCAGCGGTATTTGTCCATACATCTTGTCCCATTACGCATGTCCATCCCGTGGGGCAAATAAAGTCTACGGCGAGCTCATCTATGGAGTTGGCATATGTACCGTTGGCTAGGTAATAAATTTGTTGTGCTTGTGCCACCGCCCGAATTAGCGGAATAACTTGTGAAATACGAGACTTTAACACTGCCTTTTGATATTGCGGCAAGGCCACCGCCGCAAGGATACCGATAATTAAAACCACTACTAATAGTTCAATAAGGGTAAATGCTTGTTTGTTTTTCATAAAAAAATCTCCTGTTTGGTTGTAAGGCCAAATTTTGCCTACCCACATTATCGTTTTTTTTTTTTTTATTTCAAGCAAAATTTGCCGCTGTGGCGGGATTTGGAGGTGTTTTGCCGCGCCAAAACCGCGGCGGGGAAGCAGCCATAGCGGTGCGGGCTTCAAAATTCTTATAATTAAAACATTTGTTTAAGAAAACAGTTTACAACCCGGGTGCGAAATTGCTATAAAAATAATAGGGAGATTGTATGAGGACCAATCCACACATTTTGGAAATCAATACTCGCTCGTGGCTTAAACGTCTGGAAGCGAAACACGGCCGCGCCTTCACCCTGCGCGACATCCCCGAACAATTTTTAGATACCGTCCAGCAAATGGGCTTTGATGCTATCTGGCTTATGGGCGTATGGCAGGAAAGTGCCGCCGCGCGCGAAATTGCCCAAAACTCGCCTGAAATTCAAGGCCAAATCCGCTTAATTAAACCCGATTTTAATCCGCAAGATATTGCGGCTTCTCCCTATGCGGTGTATGATTACGTGGTGGATAAATCGTTGGGTGGGACGGAAGCTCTACAAGAATTTCGCCGTCGGCTCAAAGAAAGGGGCATCTTGCTACTGCTAGATTTTGTGGGTAACCACATGGCCATTGATTGCCCGGCTGTTACGTCGGACCCGGACCTATTTATCAACACCGGCACGACGGAACCGCACAGCCACCGCGATTGGTTTTTCAAAACGCCTACAGGTGTGTACATGGCGCACGGGCGCGACCCGTACTTTGCCCCGTGGACGGACACGGCGCAACTCAACTATTTTAACCCAAAAACGCGCGAATTCATGCTCAACAACCTGCGCCGCGTGGCAGAACTTTGCGACGGCGTGCGTTGCGATATGGCAATGCTTTCGCTCAACAAAGTCCACCGTGATACGTGGTGGGAATTTATCGGCGGGACGCTGCCGAAAGAAGAATTTTGGAGCCAAGCACTGGCCACCATTCGCGAAACATACCCCGAATTTACGTTCATTGCCGAAGTATACTGGGGGTTGGAGTGGGAAATCCAGGAAATGGGTTTTGATTACACGTACGATAAAGTGCTCTACGACCGCTTGCGTTTTTCCAGCCCACAGGATATCCGCGGCCATTTAGGGGCGGAACACTTGTATCAAATGCGTTCCATCCGTTTTACTTCCAATCACGATGAGGAAGAATCATTAAAAGCGTTCGGGCGGGAAAAATCACTTGCCGCCGGCACGATTATTGCCACGTTGCCCGGTGCGCGGTTGCTCCATTTATTTCAACTGTTGGGCCGTCCGGCGCGTATGCCGATTCAATACGTACAAGATTGGTTTGCCAAGGACGAAGACGTCTTTGCCTATTACCGGAAACTACTTAATATCGTTTCCAACCCGGCTTTCCACGGTGGACAGTGGAGTTTGCGCGATATCATGCCGGAAGGCGACGGCTCGTGCCGCAATATTTTGTCTTGGCAGTGGAAGCAGATGAACACCGGCAAGTTAATTGTAATTAACTACAGTGCAAATACGTCCCGTTGCCGCTTGCCGCTTAAAGGCGTGTGCGGCAACGAAATGACGGAAGAATTTTCCGGCGAAAAAGTTGCGCTAACTCCCGAGATAAAATCGCAAGGCATTGCGCTTGAACTAAAACCTTACGAAAGCAAAATCTTCACGTTTCGGATTTAATAACGACTATTCGTAACTTCTATAATCATGCACAAGGGCACAACCAAAAGTTGTGCCCTTGTGTCATGCACTCGGGGAAATAATTGAAAGAAATCTGCCAAGTTGGATTCAGCAATAAAATTAATATTGCCAAGAATCCGATGTTGAACCAAAACTAGAAGAGGGGGTTTTGCGGTTTGTTTCGTTGGCACAAATTTGATAACTGATGTCGGTGGGTATTGGTTTGCGCGTAGCATTTTCTCCGTACGCTACGCAAAGGGCTTGATTAGCGTGCCAAGTGCTGTACGTAAAGCCGATTACGTATAATAAAAAATCCCTTCCGTTTTTCTTGATTTTACATTGAATATTATTTCGTCCTCCATCTGTTGCCACTATCGCGCAGTTGCCCCAAGAATAAGTGGCCTGACAAATAAGATTGTCTTCAGAATCTGTGTCGCAAACTATTTCCTCTAGGGGGGTAGGAACATCTACGGAAAGTTCCCGGAAATCTGCAGTGTATTTTCCATTAGCCAAGTAATATACTTCCTCGGCATTAACGATACTTTTAGCCAATGTTTTGGCTTGTACATAGCGGCTTTTGTCCACCGCTTTTTGGTACTGCGGCAACGCTACGGCGGCTAAAATGCCGACGATGAGTACAACTACTAACAATTCTATGAGGGTAAACCCTTCTCTTTTCATATACGGTTCTCCTATTGTTTTTGGAAAACCGCATAAAAAACGGCTGATTATAATCAGGGCTATCCACAGACCCAACCATAACAGCCGTATCTGCCGTTTTTTATAACGGCAGACAACACACGGCTGTTTTTGGCGTGGATAGCATTTCCGGTGGGCCGGAAATTCTCCGTTTCTTAAACGGTTCCAAAAACAGATTAAATTTTTTTACTACGTTTTCATTATAATAAATTTTAGCTGTCCTTTTATGGTAAATTTTTTATAATATACTTATACGCTTGCGCGCGCGTTCGGAACTATGGCACTCAAAGATTTTTCAAAGCAGGATCATGCCGCTATTACTACCTTAGGGTTGGAATTTGCCCTGGCAGAGATTTTGGGCGGTGCGCTGGGGTGGTGGCTGGATAATAAATGGGGCACATCCCCGTGGTGTTTTTTGGCGGGTGTGGCCGGTGGGTTTGCGCTAGGGATGTATATGATTATCCGCGGTGCGCAGGAGTTGGAACGTCAAAGTACGCCGTCACAAACAAAAGGGAAAAATGGACATTACTGAGTCGCTTTCACATCACATTTTAGACCACAGCTGGGGCATCACCCTGGGCGGTTTTACGTTGCCGATTACCACCCATACGGTTACCATTTTCTGTGTAAGTGTATGCTTGTTTATTCTGTTGGCGTGGGCGGCCCGGGCGCATACCAGCCGCGGCGGGCGGTTAGTAACGGCTTTGCTGGAAGAATATGTTACCTTTATCCGTGACGGCCTTGTGTTACCCAACATGGGCACGGAAGGCAAAAATTTTGTGCCGTATTTTTGTACGCTCTTTTTATTTATTTTAGCTGTTAATTTGGCAGGCATGATTCCGGGCATGAAATCGGCTAATGCCAACATTTCCGTTACGGCCGCGCTGGCGTTATGTTCGGGCGGTGTTATCTTGTACAGCGGGCTTAAATTTCACGGAGTAGTCGGATTTTTAAAAAGCTTTATTCCTTCGGGTACGCCGTGGTGGCTGGTACCGCTTATTTTTCCGTTGGAAGTGCTTAGTACTGTTATGGCATCTGACGAATCGGACAGAGATGAAACAGC
>JAKSPG010000056.1 GCA_024405075.1 Elusimicrobiaceae bacterium
CGCAGTGTTTCTATGCGGGATATAGTGGTGGGTGTGCCTAGTGCCCCGTTATACCCCGCTTTTGCCGCCTGCAGGGTCGGGGTGACGAACGGGGCAGGTGGCTTTACACTTATTGAACTTCTTGTCGTCGTCCTCATTATTGGTATTCTCGCCGCCGTGGCCTTGCCGCAGTACCAAAAAGCCGTGGACAAAACGCGCTACACACAAGCGCGCAACTTAGTGGAAAACATTTGGCAGGCAGAACAGCGATATAAATTGGCGACCGATTCGTACACTATGCGCTTTGAAGATTTGGATATAGAAATGCCTACCCCCAAGGCAATTCATAATGATGCGGATGCGGACAGATATACATATAATTGGGGAGAGTGTGCGTTGCATAATACGGGATATATTCGTTGCGTAATTAACCTAGGTTCTTCTGGCAGAGCTTGGTATTTTGCCCGACACGGTTCAACAGGTCGGCAATGTTGGGCAGACCCCGGTACCAACGAACGAGCCAACATGCTATGCCGGACCGTTACTCAAAAGACAACCGGTAGTGATAACGGTTCGTACAAACTCTACTCTTTTTAACAAAAAAATCACCCCCGCTAATCAGCGGGAGTGATTTTTGTTGCTTTGAATTTATTTGATCACTTCTTTTACAATTTTGTACGGGGCGGGTTTTTTGGCTCCTATCTTCACCGCTTTTTTAAACAATTCCGCACCGGCTTCCAATCGTTTTTTGTCCGAGGCGTACAGCGTAGCAACCACGTCCCCTTTTCTGACGGCTTCGCCGCCTTTTTTGTTTAGCCAAATGCCGGCACCGTAATCAATTTTATCTTCCATGGTGTTGCGCCCGGCTCCCAGCAGCACGCCCGCCATTCCGGCGGTTTTGGCATCTATGTGCTGGATATATCCGTTTTTATCCGCCTTGAAAGTATATTTTAATTTGGCATCTTTAAAATATCTTATAGGGTCGTCCACCGCCAGGGGGCTGGCTCCTTGCCACTTGAGCATTTTGCGCAGTCTGGCGGCCGCTTCGCCGTTGTCAATTTTTTCTTCCAACAAAGTGCGGGCTTTTTTAGCATCTTTTTGCACCCCGCTAATCAGCAACATGTTGACGGCTTCCTCCATAAGCAGTTCGTAAAAATCGGGCGCGAGTTTTTTATCGCCCTTTAAAATCAACACTGTTTGGCGCATTTCATTGGCGTTGCCGATGGCACAGCCCAGCGGTTGGTCCATGTACGTAATCAGTGCCCGGCATTTAAGCCCCAGCAGTTTGGCCGTACTGACAAGCGCGCGCGCCAGTTTGCGGCTGTCCTCCAACTTTTGCATAAACGCGCCGGAGCCGTATTTGACGTCCATGAGCAAGCTGTCTACGCCCTCGGCGTATTTTTTGGATAAGATACTGGCCACAATCAGCGGCTGGCTTTCTACCGAGCCGGACGCATCACGCAGCGAATAGAGTTTTTTATCGGCCGGGGCCAAGTCTTTGGTTTGACCGAACAGGCACACATTTAGTTTTTTAATTTGGCGGTAGATTAAATTAACAGGCATGCGTACTTCAAAATTTTTCATGGATTCCAATTTGTCCAGCGTGCCTCCCGTATGCCCCAACCCGCGGCCGGACATCATCGGCACCGCTACGCCCGCGCAAGCCACCAGCGGCGCAAGCGCCAGGGAAATACCGTCCCCCACACCCCCGGTGGAGTGTTTATCTACTTTAGGCAGTTGGGTAACAGAAGAAAAATCAAGCCGCCCGCCGGAACGAGCCATGGCTTTGGTGAGCATGGCGGTTTCTTTATCGCAAAGCGGGTTTAAAAAACAAGCCATTAAAAAGGAAGAAAGCTGGTAATCGGGGATGGTTTCTTTAGCCGCTCCGTTGGCGACAAAATCAAACTCCGCTTGCGTGAGCGGTTTGCCGTTGCGTTTTTTAATAATAATATCAATCATGCGCATAATGTGTGCTCTCCTTTCGCAGGGACGTCCCTGGAACTTGTAGCATAGCATTTTGCGGAAAAAAAGAGAAGAGCTCCTTAAGGGAGTCCGTACAACTGCCGGGCGTTTTGGGTAGTTTGCTCGGCCAGTGTTTGCAGTGGTACGTTTAAATAATCTGCCACCCACTGGGCAATAAGCGGGATGTTGGACGGGTCGTTGCGGGTGCCGCGTTTGCCTTGGGGGGAAAGATACGGGCAATCGGTTTCCAGTATGATTTTATCCGCACCGGCTTTTTTGACGGATTCGCGGATATACTCGTTTTTTTTGTATGTAAAACAACCGTTTATACCTAGTAAGAGCCCGCTGTCCAACGCTTGTTTGGCTTCTTCGTAGCGGGCGCAAAAACAGTGTAATACGCCGGGATGTGCGGTGGAAGTTGTTGCGTGCCAGTGATGTTTTAAGCAAGAAAAAGTATCTTGATAGACGTTGTAGTTCTCTGCCTGACGGCGTACGTGCAGGACCAACGGTTTGTGGTTGGCGTTGGCCAATTCAATCATCTGTACAAATACGCGGTGTTGAATTTCCCGCGGGGCTACGTCCAAACAGGTATAGTCCAGCCCGGCCTCGCCCACGGCTAACGCGCGGCGATCTTGCAGGCGTTGAGCCAGGTCGTCCGCCGCAGCTTGGGTGTAGCGCGGGGCATATTCCGGATGCACGCCCAGCACCGTGCCGATAAAGCCCGGGTACTTATCCGCCAGCGAAAATGCCGGGGCCCACTCGTCGGGCGCGCAGGCAATTTCTATACTGGCCGCTAGCCCGGCTTGCGGCAGGCGGGTAGCGATAAGCTCGTCGCGGTCAGCGTCAAAGGCCGGGTCGCACAGGTGGGCGTGAGAGTCTATAAAGTGCATACTATATTGTATCTTTTTTGGGTATTTTTCGCCGGGGAAACAAATCACAGTAGATTTATCTTATCGGTATTTGGGTGTCGGGGACGTGTTGTCTTTCGGACCTAAAGGCCCAGCTGAAAAATGGGTATTAGGTCCTATTGAAAAGCGTGTTTTTTGCCTCTATCCTATCTATTCTATATACAGAGGGTACGCCATGATGAAGAAATTTTTTATTCTATGTATATTGGGGCTGTTTTTAGAGGGGGGCGGCTTTTGCCAAGAAGCGGTTGTCAAATCAATAAGCCGCACGCCCGCTAGGGTTACGGACATTTGTAACCGTGCTATGGGAAAATGCACCAGTCTGTTTACATATCCGGGGTTGGGTGTCTCGCTTGCGCAGCGCAGAGTAAGTGCCTATGTGCAAGCCGGTAAGGCCGTTAAAAATCAATCCGCGCTGGCAAAGGATATGGATGTAGATAATAATCCTTTTAAGAATTTGGACGGACGCAGATTCTTAGATTTTTACCGCAAAATCAACCCGGACGGTGTTGAACTCCGCACAAATCAGCAGGCGTTAAACTAGATCTTATCATCTGCGAATCGTAAAATAACGTATGGAATTACCTACGCGGAAGCGACCGGGCGCAAACTGCAAGGTTCTTTGTCTTCGTTGCAGCAGCATGTACGTACGTATACACACCCCGAGGAGCAGGATTTGGCTTGGTTGGCCCAGCAAATCCCCGAAGATACACAATACCTGTTGTTGGGGGAAATTCACAATCCGTTTGTGATGGGTCACATCTCGCCTCTCATGAAGGAACTCCGCGTCCGGTTTGGGGACCGCCGCATCATTTTATTAACTGAATTTTTAGAAGAAGGCGACAGCTCTACCTTAGAAGACCCCGAAAAATATAGTGGGTGGTTCTCTACCCCTTTACGTCAAAAAATATGGACAGAAGCGCAGGCCAACCAAATTTCTGTTTTTGGGTTGGAGCCCTCGGTAGTTTATGAGCATTACTCGGACTTCCATTTCGTAAGTGAGTATAACCACCGCGAAAATGTGTGGGCTACTAACTTTGGTGTGGACGTACGCAACCATGCGTGGGCAAAGACCATTGAACAGTACCACCAAGAAAATCCGGACGCTTTGATTGTAGTTTACGCCGGGATTAATCATTTGGCGTACACGTCCCCTTTCTCTTTAGGGTTAAAACTCAAAAAACAAGCGCCCACTTTCCTTACCTCGTTTACGCTGGGGATTCCCACTTCGCAGGAAAGTGTTTTGCAGCCGATTTCTTCGTTTGACCTTGTTACCGGCGGGGTGTTTGGCCAGCGTATTGTGCACGTTGCCCCGGAAGATGCCGAAACGGCCGGGTTTAACATCCAACTTAAATTTATAGACAAATATTATTGACAGTTTTTTCCTGCAGATAACTTCTAGCGTTGCGTGGAGGTGGACTGACGGCCCGTATGCCGGCAGCGGATTTCGCTACAACAGGGATAACCCTCGGGTGGAGTGTATAGAAAAGGTGGAACAGCCGCATTATTTTTGCGGGAAAATTGAGCATATCTACGAGAGTATAGTGGATATAGGAGTAAATCGTTCGTATCGCTTGAAAGATTAGCGGTTTGCACTTTGGCCTAAAAACTGTTATAATAAATACATAACGGGCCTGTAGCTCAGCTGGGAGAGCGCCTGCATGGCATGCAGGAGGTCGCAAGTTCGATCCTTGTCAGGTCCAAAATTTAAACCTCGCGAAAGCGGGGTTTTATTTTGGCCGGCAGGCGCGAGGCAACGCCAAATGGCCAGGGTCGCAAGTTCGATCCTTGTCAGGTCCAAGATTTGAAAACCCTACGCGAAAGCGTGGGGTTTTGAATTTTAGGACTAGCAGGGACGTATTGTGAGCAGGTGCGAGACAACGCCAAATGGCCAGGGTCGCAAGTTGGGTCTTCGTCAGGTCCAAAATTTAAACCTCGCGAAAGCGGGGTTTTATTTTTAGAAAGCAGAGTTTTTGATTTTAGGATGTAAATGCTTTTATCTACTCTGCTAGGACTACTTGTATCTGTACCGAACTGCTTCGGCCCAAATCGTCTACCGCCTGGACGTAATGTGTTCCCTGTTCCATAGGGTGCGTCAAATTTTCGTACTGCCGGCTACTGCCCACGAAAACATCATCTACAAACCAAAACACCCGTTGGGCATCGGCATCTGTGTTGGCTTTCAGCGGTACTTGGGCGGTACGTTGCGAAGGAACGATATAGTAAGCAATACCCGGCACCGGCAAAATGATTTCCGGGGGGATGCCGTTACGGGAAGTATCTTCTATGTCACAGCCGGGCATGTACCTGGGGATGGCTTTTTTACGGATACCGGCTTCCTCAAATAATTTTAAAATTTCTTTCGGCCAAAATTCAAAGACACGTCTTTGCGTTTCGTTTTCCTTGTAACGGCAAGCACGCAGCCCCGTTTTTTTATCTACAAGCACTTCCCGGTGAATGGAAGAAATTTTTAAAGGAGATACCCCCGGAATAAACCACGAGAAAGTAGTCTGTGGACAGAACCGACCCGGCAAATCGCCGGTGGGGGCGCATACTTCCACGCGTTTTACATTGAGCCCCTCATGGGATAGCGGGGCAAAATGTTCCGTTGGTTTGGCGCGTAGCGTTTTGGCTATTAACTCAAAAAACAGTTCTCCGGCGGCCGTCCGGCCCCAAAAATGAGGGTTGCCTTCCCCCGAAAAATTCCCCACCCAAACGACTAATACATACCGTCCAAAAATGCCGGCGGCCCAGGCGTCTTTGAAGGAATAAGAAGTGCCTGTTTTCCACGCTACTTTTACGGGTTCGCCGTAAGAATTAACCGGCTGTAAAGATTTAGAAGCCGCCGGGTTGGACGTTAGCATATCAAACAATACAAAAGCGGCCTCGGGGGACAGGAGCGATTTTTCTTCTTGCGAGGCGGGCTCGCTGGTAAGACTAACGGGGCGCAAACGACCGTAGTTGGCTATCATGGCGTAAAGGCGGGCACATTCCAACGGAGAAATATCAATACTTCCTATGGCGGCACTTAAACCGTAATGGTCCGCCCCCTTGAGGCCGGCAACCCCGCCTTGTTTGAGAAAATCAATAAAATTAGCAATTCCCACACGTCGCACGAGTTCTATAGCTGGGATGTTGCGGCTACGTACCAAAGCTTCTTGTGCAAAGACCGGGCCGACAAATTGACGGTCGGAATTTTCGGGTGAATAAATACCAAAATACTGAGGCGTGTCCCGCAGTAACGTCATCGGGTGAATGAGCCCCTTGTCCAGCGCCATACCAAATACAAAACTTTTAAGTACAGACCCTGCCATACGTTTGGCCATCACCCCGTTGACTTGTCCGGATATGCTATCGTCATAGAAATTAGCGGAGCCGACTAATACCTTTACTTGCATAGTGTTTGTATCCAGTAATACAACAGAGGCGTTGTGAATACCTAAGGACCGCTTTCGGTTAATATACTCGCGTACGGTTTGTTCATATTGCGTTTGCAACGATAGATCCACGGAGGAAAAAATCTCGCTTTGGTGGAAATGCTGGTCCAAATAAGTAACCAGATGTTCTGCTGTAAAAGGGCGGTCCTTAGGGCCAAATACCGTAAGCGGGAGAGTGAAAAAATCTTGTTGGGCGCGGTCCTGCGGATGTTTTTGTAGCCAATGTTCAAAAACCTGTTGGCGTATCTTATACATATTTTGATAGCCGGAGGGCGTGTCGGGGTGGCGTTGGTTGGGGTTTTGGGCAATCACAGCTAACGTGAAGGCTTGCACCAAGTTGATATCTTCTAAACGCTGTTTAAAATACGTTAGCGAGGCGGCCTGCGCTCCTTCTATGTTATAGCCGTAGGGAGCTAAATTGAGATAGGCCTCCAAAATATCTTTTTTGCTGTAGCGTAACTCCAACCCTATTGCCAAGAGGATTTGTTTGAGTTTGCCGCTGATGGTTTTTGTGTTTAAATGATACAACAGCCGTGCTGTTTGCATGGTAATGGTGGAAGCCCCTTGCCGGCGTGATTTTTTGATAAAAGTAGTCAGGAATCCTTTGCATAAAGAAAAAGGGTTTACCCCCGGATGATAATAGAAATAACGGTCCTCATAAAACAAAACGGCCTGTTGGAAGCGGAGGGGGATATCTTTTAGCGGAGTAAAAATGCGGTATTTATCATCGTAAGATACGCTCATGCGCAATAATTGCTTATCTTGCGAAAAAAAGGATTTTGAAAAAGAATAATCTGCTAGTAAAGAGGGACGTGGATAAAAACGAATGATCCCTACCAGTAACAAGCACGCCGCCAGAAATATAGCGGTGTGCTTGTGGCCGGTAAAACGAGGGGAAGCCATAGATTTATTCCCTGGGTTTTACGATGAAGGTGTTTTCTGCCCCGGTTGCGTAGAGGGCTGTGTTGTACAGGCCGTGGGCCGTAACCGCCGGTACGCGGAAAGTGCCGACGGAAGTTAATTTGACCTTATACGTATAGGTAACCCCTTGGGTGCTGATGGGACCGTAAATTAACAGGCGGTCCTCTCTTTCATCGTGATAATCCACGTGGCCGGTAGCATTAAATGAGCCTGCTACCAGGGTCATTGCGCCGGGGAACAGATCCGTAATTACGGCATTTTCCACGGGTGTTTTAAGCGCGCGCGCGGTGATTTTTACCTCAATTTCTTCGCCCAGTTTTCCGGTAGGTTCCGGTACTTGGTAGATGCGGGAAATTTCCAGGCCGTTACTGCTGGCAGGGACGGGGTCCTGGTCGTACTCTTGTTGGGTAATGGCATAATAAAGCGGCGCGGCCGATTTTGTTTTGACCTCAAAGGTCTTTACGCCCGCCGAGAAATCAGCCGTCACGATGGCCCCGGCTTGCGCAGTAAGCGTTAGCGGTTTCGTGTCAGCCAGTACTTCTATATCTTGTGTTTGAAGCGTATGGTTTTGAGCATAGGCATGCAACGCAAGCATGGATAAAGCCGAAGTCATCGTATTGTAGCGTTTGGCTTGGATATCCTCTAACACGCTGTCTAACAAC
>JAKSPG010000057.1 GCA_024405075.1 Elusimicrobiaceae bacterium
GAGAACACACCGGGCTTAACTTGTGCATATTCATCCAGTCTTACACCGTCGGCATACGTACCGCGCAACGCATCGGTGTTATCTGCACCGCCCACCCAAATTCGTGCTCCGCCGGGCAGCGTAACGCACAGCTCCGTTTCATTTACACACACACCGGGCAGCGGCGCGCTGTAACGTTTGAGATAATCCCACGCAATAAGCTTGGCTTGTTTTAGAAACGGAGCAATGTAAAAATACCGGGCGTGCGAACGCGTGTTTTGCAACGCTTTTTTAAGCAGATGATTCACGGCACAAACTGTTTTGCCCAACTGACGGTGCGTAACCAATACGCAGAAACGATGCGTCTCCAAGGCGGTATGAATTTGCGCCTGCACAGGCCGCGGCCGATACGGAATAACAATGCGAGAGGGTTTCATTTATCTTCCCAGGACACGGTAATGGGTACCGCAATATCGTCTTTGCCGTCTTTCCATCCCAGTAGATTTTTGGCGGTAAACACGGCAAATGACGCGGAATAATTACCGCGCAAACTGTTTTGAATGAGGATATTGCTTTGTAAATCCCGCGCTTTTTTAGCGGCCTCACGAAAGGCCGGATGCTTGCTTTCCCATATCTTCAGGACTTCGCACGTGGTACCCAGTTGTTTGGCAAATGCGGCGAACGTGGGCAATTCTGCCGCCGTTTCTACAAGTGACACCGAACCATCCCTTTTAGTGACTTCCGTTACATGAAAAGCAGGAACATCAAAAAACGCCAGCAATTTATCACAAAATTCTGGCCGGTAACGTAAAAGAGTATCTTTTTTTATTGTTTTTTCCGACGATGATAATACGGTTTTTTTACCAGGCATAACATCTCACTGCGCTTATTTTATCAAAAGCGAAATTCTTCGGAAAAAAAAAAAGAAAGTATAAGGAAGATAAAAAAATTACAAAACGTCTCTGCGTTCTGTAATAGTATTATTATAGCATAAATCTAACAGATTTGTCAATTTTTTTGATTTTTTTCAGACGAGTCGGCAAGAGCCATCCGTTTTTTATTCCGCCAGATAAATTAGTTCTTTGTGTAATGCATAAGTCCGTTTGCGTCAAATCACCACGCAAAAACTCAACATTTTCCCCCTTAAAAAAATGATTATATATTAAAATACTTACTTGCAAATACGGGTCCAAACAAGTGCATCCAAAACGTCCAGCGCCGCTGTAAATTTTTACTTGCAATTGGGCTGCGCGGTAAAAAATAAAGTTTTCTAAAGCCAATTTCTTCGACGAGAACATACGTTTATTCCCTTGTCACCAAACAAGTCCACAAGTACGACTGTGGTGGATACAAAAAAACAATGGGCGCAAAGTTAACCCGTGCTCCAAATGCCACTTTTCAATAAGGCCGGTCTGCGCGGCGTGTTAACTTTGCTAACCCAATCAGCTATTTTTTTGGTACAATAAAACTACATAGTTCCTGGCAGAATTATGCAGTTTTTGCGCATAACGGAGTACGCCCGCCGCAAGAGCGGCGGCAGCCGTAAAGCACGGCTCCTTCCGTTTGAGATCTCCTGACAGATTAGGATATTTCAACTGCGCCGGTAAGATGAAAAACAAGCTGAATTGTTTTTCATATTGTTAGTATAGTAAGTATTGTTAGCGTTTGTCAAGCCTTTTTTAAAAGTCTGTATTTTGGCTATATTACCGACGATGAATAAATTTGAAAAGCAACTGGAAAAATGGAATAACGGCACATTACGCGGTGCACAAGCAAAGTTAGCAAAGTGCTTGCAGGTGTCTACTGCGATTGTGGCATTATGGGCTAACGGCAAGCGTCGCCCCTCCAAAGGATACATCGCCAAAATGGCACAGCTTTTTAAATTAGACCTCTACGATGTAACAGCCCTGTTTTCCCCCGTTACACAGTATTCATCTTCCCTGAATGGAACGAAAGTTTCTTCCCTGCGCGATGCACCCAGTGCAGGAATGTACATTCCGTCCCTTACGCCGGCACCCGGTACGGTGGCCCTACCTGTGTTTGTGCACCTCCACCCCCACGCCTTGGGCAATTCTGCCCATAAAGCCAAAGCGTGGTGGGTTATCCCTTCAGTAGCCGCCCAAGGTGCCCAATTTTTATTTCCCTTCCCCGAGAAAACAGATCCTAACAAATTGCTTTTTATCAAGCCATCTGGCACCTGGATGCAAAAACAGCTGATGTTGGCACGTGGCAAACGGGCTTTTCAATTGGTATATGTTACTTTGCAACAAGGGAAAATTGCCCTGTACTCTCCGCAAGGAAAATCCGTTCCGATAGAGGAAATGCGTCCCATCGGGATCGTGGTAAAGCAATTAACCACCCCGATTTTCCCTCTTGATTTTTAATAAAAAACCCGTATACTATTAGTACCTGAAAGACAGAAACAGAAAACTTTCCCTTTGAGGCCTGGTGTTTTTTTATACCAGAAACCAGACGAAGGGAACACTGCTCCGGAGTTACGAACGGAGCAGGCGCGAAGAGCGTAGCTTCATTTGCGTTCGGAGCAGAAAATAGGAAGTCTTTGGTTGCCGTGCGATGCAGCAGGACAACGCGGATGCGGTTTCCGGTTCACACGCCTTAAGCCGTTATTTGAGAATAGCGGAGGCCTTGAGGATCTGGGCGGGAGCAACGCGTTTCAGGCGGCATACAGCACAACAAAACTCCTAACTGTACGTCTGACAGGTTGAGAGAGAACGACATGTATACGTTGGCTAACTGAGTCCTCTGTGTTTAATTACGCGGAGGGCTCTTTTTTTGATATTTTTTGGCATGTAAAAGCCCCCGGGGGAAACCCGGGGGCTTTGAATATATAATTTTATTTTACCTCTAGATACCCGCTTACATCTACTTTTTTGTTGTAAAAACCAACCTCCCAATCATCCACATACACTTTCGAGTACGTTCCATCATCTTCTCTCACTAACAAGTGATCAGGCTCTTCTGGATTCCATAAGACCATTCCCTCCGAGTCATGCTCATTCTTCCAGTGAACAGCTTTCTTATAGTATGGTTGTGCAATAGCCGCTCGTTTTTCTGCCTCTTTTCTAGCAGCTTCTGCCTTTTTTCTAGCAGCTTCTGCTTCTTTCTTCGCAAGTAAAGATTGTTTGGCAGATAAATCTTGCTGCACGGAACTGTATCCCAACGTATCACTCGGCGACGTAATACCTTGTTCCAGTTTTTCAGCTAACAAATCTTTAATCTCTTTTTGCGCTTGTTTGGCTTGGGCGGATGTGTTAATTTTACCCAATACACGCCGCATCATCAGTTCCGTAGCCAGCGAATCCGGGTTTTCCCGCGCCGCTTGGAGTAATTGGTCGTACGTTTCTTGGCTGATATACGCCGGTTTGGTACCCAACACTTCCGGTTTGTTAGTCAAAATATAATCGTATACTTCGCGTTTGCCGGTGGCTTTGGCATCCGCTAATGCCGCCGTCGTAAACAAGTTGGCAGAACGGAACCCTTGAGCCCACAAGTAATCAAACATTTCGTCCGTAGCAAAATCAAGCGGGTTAGCAAAATACGCTTTGACAACTTTCTTCTCCCCGTAAGACACCTGATGATATTCTTCATCGTGGGAAGACGAGTAAGAAGAAGAATCTCCTTCCTGGTAAGAACTTCTCTCTCTAAACCAGCTTCTTACCAGACCACGGCCACCTTGCCTTGAAGAAGAACCGCTCCCGCCCGTATAAGAACTGCTTGATTGGGTATCGTGAATAATGCGGTCCGCCTTGGAAACAATCACCGTTTTGGTGGAGAACGTCTGCACGCGGCACAAATCAGCCGGGCCGATTCCATGGTCTACAAACGCTTTTACCACTTCCAGGTTTCCCAAATCCACCGCCACGCAAAATACGCCTACCGTCGCATTTTTAGATGAGTTTTGATAAACATCAATCTCGGTTTGTATTTTCCACGGCGCCACGTCAAAGTATTGATTGAGCAAATCCGCACGACCGTTACGCACTAACCCCAACACATACCGGGCTTCTTCAGAGGGGCCGCTCTGTCCGGAATTATTCATTCCGGAAGTGTTCAATTGCTGCGCGCCGCAAACCGCGGCCGACAACAAAACTGCACACATCATTATAAACCGTTTCATAATAATACCTCCTTTATACGGTTAAGTAATTATAGTATGAAGAAACATCCAAGAAAAAACCAGGGTCTTTGGACCTAGGAAACAACTAGGTCTTCTGGGTACTTCTTTGGGTAACTTTTGTACATATAAAAGCGGCCCCGGTATACACCGAAAGCCGCCTATTCAAAATACTTTTATGTTAATCGTTTCGCGTTTTAAATTGCGCGTTATAAAGTGCTGCGTACGCCCCGTTGGGAATTTTTAACAACTCCGCGTGCGGGCCTTCTTCCACAATGCGCCCCTCGTTCAACACAACAATTCGGTCAGCATTGATGACGGTGGACAAACGGTGCGCAATAACAAACACCGTGCGATTACGCATCAAATTATCCAACGCTTTTTGTACAATAGCTTCGGACTTATTGTCCAACGCACTGGTGGCCTCGTCCAAAATAACAATTTCGGCCTGCCGAATAAACGCCCGCGCAATAGCCACTCGCTGACGCTGCCCACCGGAAAGCGTCAAGCCGCGCTCCCCGATAACTGTATCTAACCCGTCTTTCAACGAAGCAATAAATTCATCCAAATGCGCATTTTTCACCGCTTCTTGCAGATCCGCTTCCGTCGCCCCGGGCCGACCGATTAAAATATTTTCCCGCAATGTTCCAGAAAACAAAAAATTATCTTGGAAAACAACCGCCATGCGCTCGCGCAAAGAGTGTAGTGTAACCTCTCTCACATCCTTGCCATCAATAGTAATTCGGCCTTTAACAGCGTCGTAAAACCGAGGCAGTAACCCCACTACGGTAGATTTTCCACCGCCAGAATTTCCCACCAACGCTACAGTGCTTCCCACCGGAACTTTTAAGTTAAAATCTTTCAACACAAACACATCCGGCTTATACGAAAACCACACATGGTCAAAACAAATCTCTTTGCGTACGGGTGGCAATTGCTGGACAGATTTAGCATCCACCACCGCCACCGGCAACGAAAAAATTTCAAAAATACGCTCTATAGCCAAGAACGATTTTTTAATCTCCACGTACGTATCTCCCATGCTTTTAACCGGCGTATACAACAACAAAAGCGCCGTCACAAACGACGTAAAATTACCGCTGGTAATCGTTCCCTTTACAATTAAAGAACTGCTCTGCCAAAACACGAGCGCCAACCCCAGCGATACAATAAAATGCATCACCGGCGATAACCAGCCCGTGTGTTTGACTACCCCCATATTAAGCGAAAAAATCCGGTTCATCAGTTGCGTAAAACGGGCATCCTGGTCCTCCTGCAAATTATAGGCAGCAATCGTGCGGTTCCCGTTAAAAGCCTCGTTATAAGCACGCATGGCTACCGACCCCACCACCACCGAATTACGCACCAATTCCTCTAATTTACGGCGCACCACGGCAATTAATCCCCCCGCCAAGGCAAAGGCCCCCACTGCCGTTAATGTCAGTTGCCATGAGTTGTAAAGCAATACCCCAATTAACGCTACTGACGAGCACGAACGGGTAATCAATTTACGCAAATTATTGATTAGCCCCGTGCTGGCCGTGTCGGCATCCGAATTATAACGCATCATAATAAACCCGGAATCAGTTGTGTCAAAATAACCGCTGTGCATGGAAAGTAACTTTTTAAATAATTTTTTACGCAGGTCAATTGTGATTTTGCTACCAACCCAAGTATTTAAGTATTTAACCGCATACGTCAGCGCGCTTTGTACCAACACAAACCCAACAATCAATAACGGAATCGCCGCTGCAAACTTACTGTTTTTAGCCACCAACACATCATCCGTAAAAGACTTCATAAACAGCGCAATGGCCGAATCCAACGCACCGGTTGGAACAGTTAATAAAACACTTAAGCTAGCCCTAAACCAATATGGTTTTACAAAAGGCCACATTTTTTTGTAATTAGCCACAATGGGATTTTTGGCTAGCAACTCGCTAACGGGGATAGTGAATATATTTTTCATAAGGGATTTCTCCTACACACAATATACTTATTATAACAATTCAACATCCGCTTGTCCGCAAAGGGCTTGCAAAACCCTGTTTACTTTGCTAAACTAATCGGAAAGCGTTCGGCAATCCGATGTGCCGTATGCCTATTTTTTTTGAAGGGGTCTCTATATATGCCAATTAAAAAAGCAAACAAAGAAACGCTTAGCGCAACCGAATTAAAGGAAATTAAAAAACACTTGTTGCAACTTAAAGAAGAAGCAACCGCACGTTTGAAAGATAAAAAAATCATGGACATGCCGGAAGCCGAAGTAGGCGATCCGATTGACGATGCTACCCGCAGTTTGGATAAAGAGATTTTATTTGAACTCTCCGGCAATGCACACAACACCATTGAACAAATTGAAGCGGCACTGCGCAAAATGGATAAAGGCATCTACGGCCGTTGCGAATATTGTCGCCAACCAATCCCCAAAAAACGCATCAAAGCGTTGCCGTTTGCGCGCTACTGCGTCAACTGCCAACACTCTAACGAACACCGCCACGAATAGACTGCTGTAAATCTAGTTTTAAGGGACATCTCTAGTAGAGGTCCCTTTTTTTGTTTTATCTTTTTTCTAGGTCCTTTTTTCTCTTCTTATGGGCCCAAAGGACCCATGTTTTTTTGACGTATTTCTATTAGAATAGTAGTAGGAACGCACGTATGTATAAACGCTTTTTAACCTTACTGGCAGGATTACTGCTGTTGAGTAATACTTCTTACGGTCAACTTCGCTCAGGCTCCCGGAGCGTGAGGTCGCTGTCTCGCAATTTGTCTAAACCTACGGTTTCACAAGTACTTTCCAAACGGGTTACTGCCTCGTATAAAAAAGCATCCCAAACACTTATCAAATACCCGGATGTATGTGCCAATGCCCTGGCTTCGGGGCCGGCGACGGTTATCTCTCCGAGACTGGACGTATTACCGAAAGAATTATATCCGGACGTGCCTTTCTTGGGATACAGCCGCAAGAAATTAACTAACTATTTTCTCACCCGGCAAAACCGTGAATTAAGCCACCTAGCCCCTCAGCTTCACGCCATGCAACAAAGTTGGCTGGCCAATATCCCTAATTTCCAACAAGCTCAAGTACCACTGATGCATCCGGCGGCGGAAGATATCCGTTGGCTAGTCAGACAAATCCCAACTGACACTTCTTATTTACTGATTGGTGAATCTCACCTGGGCACTACAGACATGGCTAACCAGGTTGCCCGGTTGCTACACGAACTGCGTTTACAACAACCCAACCGAAAAATTGTTCTGTTTACAGAATTTTTACCGGCCCCCGACGTACCGCAAGAGTGGTTTAAACTTTGTTTTTCCAATGACACGTACGCCCCGGTGTGGCAAGCCGCCACGGAAAATAATATCCCTATTTTCGGATTAGAACCTCATTTCGCGTTGTGGGATATGCACCGCATGTATTTCATCTCGGCCAATCCCGAGGGCCACGATGATTACACCCTAAATGAGCAAAGTATTTGGGCTTCTATAGAGGGAATCCGACTACGTAATGCCAGCTGGCTATCCACCATAAAGGCATTGCGTGAAACATTGCCAGAGGCCCTTTTTGTCATATACACAGGAACTTTTCATGTAAGTTCCCGTTATCCTTTTGCGCTGTCCACCGCACTGCAAAAAGAGAATC
>JAKSPG010000058.1 GCA_024405075.1 Elusimicrobiaceae bacterium
TCATTGAATTGTTGGTTGTTGTTTTAATTATCGGTATCCTTGCGGCTATCGCCTTGCCGCAATACCAAAAGGCCGTGGAGAAATCACGCGCTACCCAGGCAATCACTTTATTAAAATCAATATACCAAGCGCAGAAAGGATATCAGTTGGCCAACGGAACGTATGCTGGCAACCTGGATGAATTATCTATTGATATTCCCTGGACAGGGACCACCTCTGCCTTAAGCGGCGCTAGCGATTCACGCTCTACGGCCGATTGGGCACTGGATTTAGTAAAGAATGAAGTTGCTACCATCTTGGCCATTACGCGACTAACGGGGAAATACGCCGGAATCAGTTTCCGGTATTATGTGGACGGAACGCTTACCCCGCAAGATACGTTGATTTGCGTGGAACTATTACAAGGAGCTTATATCTTTGACGGCGAGCAAGGGGACTATTGCCAAAAAGTAGTTCACGGAACGTGGGCACGCACTTCATCCGGTGGATATATTTACAAACTGTGAAAAATTATTTCACCGAGGCCAGCCAATAGGCGTACTGTTTCCAAAAGTCGTTAAGTAATTCTTCCAAAAAGAGTTCTTTACTGACTTCTTGCCGGATAAGTTGCTTTACGCTAACAGCCGTTTTTTGTAGTGCACGCGGCAGACAGTTGTTCAAATTCACCCCCACGCCGACCAACATCCACTGGTTATTATCGCTGGTGGCAGAAGTTTCAATCAGTACGCCGCAGATTTTTTTCCACTGCCGGTTTTTGGCATCCCACGCTAACACATCGTTGGGAAGTTTTACTTTTGTTTTGATATCAAATAAACGGTTTAACGTTTGCGCCAATGCTTCACCCGTGCGTACGCTGAGCGATGCGTTACACGCGGCCGGTTTATTTTTCGGGCGTAAAATCAGTGTGAAATATACGCCACCTTCTTCGGAGCTAAACGCGCGGTCGTAACGCCCGCGCCCGGCTGTTTGGCAACAAGCCAGCACTAACGTTCCTTCCGGCTCGCCGGACAGGGCCAATTCTTTGGCCAATGTTTGCGTGCTGTCCACGCTTTCCAAGCCGATTACTTTTGTTACTGATTTTACGGTTAATGTATCTTGCATAAAATTTCCTTTATTTTAATTTCATTTGCCGCAGTTCAAACAAACGGTCGCGCAACTCGGCAGCCAATTCAAAATTAAGTACATCGGCCGCCTGGCGCATTTGCTGTTCCAAATCTTTTTCAATCCCTTTGATGTTTTTGGCCGTCGGAACAGGGAGCGACTCGGCCAAAATACCAAACGCACTGGTTTGGGCTTGTTGTTCAAATTCTTTCAGTTCCACTTCTGCCTTTTGAATCGTTTTGGGCGTGATGTGGTGCTCCTTGTTGTACGCTTCTTGTAATTCACGACGGCGGTTCATCTCGTTAAGCGCATATTTAATGGAATCGGTTTTTCGGTCAGCATACAAAATAACCTCGCCCCCGGCGTTGCGCGCGGCACGGCCGGAAATTTGAATAAGCGTAGTGGTGTTACGCAAAAATCCTTCGTTATCCGCACCCAAAATAGCCACCAGCCCCACCTGTGGGATATCAATCCCCTCGCGCAAGAGATTAATGCCAACAAGCACATCAAATTTGCCCTGTCTGAATTCTTTTAAAATTTCCACACGGTCCAAAGCGTCAATGTCCGAGTGTAAATAGCGCGTTTTAAGGTTATGCTCGGTAAAATACGCGCTTAAATCTTCGGCCGTTTTTTTGGTAAGTGCAAGTACCAGGGTACGCTCGTTTTTAGCGATATGTTCGTTGATTTTTTTTACCAAATGGTCAATTTGCCCGGCGGTGGGATGCACTTCCACTTTCGGGTCCACCAGCCCGGTCGGGCGGATGACTTGTTCAACGATGTTATTGCCGCATACCGTTAATTCGTACGGCCCCGGTGTAGCGGACACAAACACCGTGGACGGCATTAAACTTTCAAACTCCTCAAATTTGAGCGGCCGGTTATCTAACGCGGAAGGCAAACGAAAACCAAAGTCCACCAGCATTTGTTTGCGGGCGCGGTCGCCGTTAAACATCCCGCGCACTTGCGGCAGGGCCACGTGCGACTCATCCACCATTAAGAGAAAATCATCATATCGTTTGAAATAATCAATCAACGTGGAGGGCCGTTCGCCGGGTTTGCGCCCGTCCATGTAGCGCGAATAGTTTTCTATCCCGCTGCAAAACCCGGCTTGTGTAAGCATTTCCAAATCGTACTCGGTACGTTGTTTCAAGCGGTACGCTTCCATTTCTTTGCCCTGTGCCAATAATTCCGCATGGCGGATTTGCAAATCGGCCCGGATTTGCTCCAAGGCGTTTTGGGTATCTTCGTCCGTTGCTACAAAGTGTTTAGCCGGATAAATCCACGCTTCTTTTAGTTCCGCCAGCACGTTACCCGTAATAGGGTGGATTTCGTAAATATGCGCAATCGTGCGCCCGGCAATTTCAATACGCAGCGCATTTTGGCTATAGGGGGTCATCACATCTACATTCGGGCCGCGCGTGCGGAATTGGCCGGAGGCAAATTCCATTTCGTTGCGGTGATATTGAATTTTGATTAATTGCCCGGAAAGTTGCGCGCGCGTTAGCTCCATGCCTTGCTTGATGTAAATGCGCATTTCGCGGAAACTATCCGGCGAGCCAATGTTATAAATGCACGAAACGGACGCCACCACAATCACATCGTTGCGCGATGTTAATGACGTAGTAGCTTTCAAACGCAGTTTATCAATTTGCTCATTGATGGCGGAGTCTTTTTCAATGTATGTATCAGTTTGCGGAATGTAAGCTTCGGGCTGGTAATAATCATAATACGAAATAAAATATTCCACCGCGTTGTGCGGGAAAAACTGTTTAAACTCGGCATATAACTGGGCAGCCAACACTTTGTTAGGCGATAAAATAAGCGTGGGTTTATTGAGCCGTGTAATAACGTTGGCCATGGTAAACGTCTTGCCGGATCCCGTTACCCCCAACAAGGTTTGGCGTCTTTTGCCCGACATAACGCCCGCACACAAAGCGTCAATAGCTTTGGGTTGATCCCCGGCAGGCTTAAAATTGGAAACGAGTTCAAAACGGTCCATATGTATATTGTACTTAAAAGGGTTTTAAGGCATTACGGCTTAATTAATTTTTTAAGCGCGGCGGCTACTTCCGGCGGGACCAGGGAATCCACCTCTGCCCCGGCGCGCGCGGCTTCCTTTACCGCAGAAGAACTAACATGTTGCAACTCCGGGCGCGTGGGGAAAAACACCGTTTCGGCTTGCGGATAACGGTTCTTATTAAACGCCGCCGCCGCCAATTCCGGCTCTATGTCCGCCGCACCGCGAAGCCCGCGCACGAGCACCGTTGCACCGCAAGCATGCGCGTAATCAGCCGTAAAACCGTCGGCCGTTTCCACGCAAACGCCCGGGATATGCGCGGTGGCTTTTTTCAAAAATTCAATTCGTTCTTCCACACTAAACAGCGGTGTTTTGGCTTCGTTTTTCATGACCAACACCGTCAGCGCGCCAAATAAATTGGCGGCGCGGGCAATGATATCCAAATGTCCGTTTGTAACAGGGTCAAAACTTCCGGCATATACAGCTTTTATCATACGAAAAACGCTCCGGCCGTCTGGCGGCATGTTCTTATATTATGGTATCATAATTTTATGATTAAAAACCCGTTTAGCGATGAAATTTATTTACGCCGCACGCATCCGCATACGCCGGATCTGCGCGATGAGTACTTCCGCGACCAAACCAAAATTATCCACTCGCTGCCGTTTCGGCGGTTAAAACACAAAACACAAGTGTTTTTTGCCCCGAATAACGACCACATCTGCACCCGCATTGAACACGTATTGCACGTGGCTACCATTGCCGCCACCATTTGCCGCGGCCTCAATAAAAGCGGCAACTGGCAATTAAGCGAGGACATGGCTTACGCTATCGGGTTAGGACACGATATCGGCCACGCCCCCTTCGGCCACGAGGGCGAACGCGCTATCAATGCCTGTGTGGCACCCAAACGGTTTTTACACGAACTTAACAGCTACCGCGTGGTAGAACACCTGGCCAACTACGGCGAGGGGCTTAATTTAACGTTCGCCGTCAAAGACGGCATCATCTGCCACTGCGGCGAAGATTACGCCAACAACCAACTCCGCCCCGCCGCTGTACCCAACGATTTGGAGCACATTTCCGGCCGCACGCAAATGCCGTCCACCTACGAGGGGTGTATCGTGCGCCTGGCCGATAAAATCGCCTACCTGGGCCGCGACATTGAGGACGCTATTAAGGCCGATTTAATTACCGCAGACGACATCCCGCAACAAGTGCGCGAGGAACTCGGAGAGAAAAACGGCGAAATCATTAACACCCTCACGCTGGATTTAATTAACCACTCCAAAGACCGGGATTGTATCGGATTTTCTGACGATAAATTTGAGCTTTTATCCCAACTGCGCCGCTTTAATTACGAGCGTATTTACGGTAACGAGCAGATGCGCCAGCGCAAAGAAACCATCGCCAAATGTATCGCCGATTTGTTTGATTATTTCCACCGGATTTTCGCGCAGTATCAATTTGATTACGAGGCGTACGAAAAGGAAGGCAAACAAACGTCGCATAATTTTGCCAATTACATGAAATCCATGCAACGGGTGTACGGGCAGGACCCGACCAAGTTGGATGAAATTATTGCCGACTACATCGCCGGCATGACAGACTCTTACGCGCTGGACGTTATGGAAGACGTCATCTTGCCCAGCTCCATTAAATTCCTGCGCTAGCTTACCACACATGACACAAAAAAATCCCCCGGTCTGACGCCGGGGGATTTTTTAATAGCTTACAGCATTTGTTCAAACAAGTACGGGGCGTTCGTTTGGAAGAAAGTAACCACATCGCTCATATTGTTGGCCAAAGCCGCCTGGGCGACGGTGCGGCCGCTGTCGTCCGAAGCTTCCTGGCGCACCAGGGATTTGCGAACATCGGCGGTTTTCACTAAAGCTCCCCCGCGGTCGCTTACGGCGTTGGCCGCTAAAATGTTCTCTTGCAGGCGGGTCCCGGAATATAACGATTTCCACGTACCCTGTTTGCCCATGTTGACGTGGTACAGAAGCGGCGTTTCGCCCATATAGTTACGTTGGTTGCGCAGGGAATTAAGCCGCGTTAAATAGTTTTCATCCAGCCGACGCGCAACGGCCGCTAACGCTTGCAACGTAACCGCATCTTTAGCCAGGTGGAAAACGTTATTGCCGAATTTGTCCGTAGCTTGCAACAACGAGACATCCGTCACGGAATTAATGGCATAAATATATCCCTTTTCGGCCGCTTTTAATAAATCGTCCTCGGACGAAATTTTGAACGTATAGCGTTTAATCAGGGCGTCACGGCGGCTGGTACCGACCGCATCAGACGCAGGGGCCGCAGCCGCGCTTAAAGCAACTACACAAACCAGTAAGATAGAAAATATAGATTTCATAGCTCTCTCCTTACTGGTAGGATAGGGGAAACGGATTTTTTTACGAGGGCCTTTGGACCCACTGAAAAGATTGTTTGGACCTAGGCCTTTTTTGGGCCTTACGGTACCCATAAAAAAAGCCCCCGGTAAAACCGGGGACTTAAATGGAGCGGGCGAAGAGAATCGAACTCTCGTCTCAACCTTGGCCAGGTCGCGTTCTACCATTGAACCACGCCCGCAAAAACGGGGAAACCTGCTCTAAAGAAATTATAACAAATTCCACGGGGTTTGTACATCCTCACTTGCGTGAGCCGCGGCCCCTGGACGTGCGGGTTGTCTTCTTCCCCGACGAGCTTTTTGTGTTTTTAGCAGCCGGGTTGGCGGTTTTCTGCCTGGCCCCGCTTAACAGTTGCGTAGCGATCGTTTTCAAATACGGGTTTTCTTTTACCGCTTTTTGAACGTACGGATTTTGTTGCAAGGCCGCTAAATACACATTCCCCCGGATGATAGCGGCGGCCTCTTGCGGGCGGTCGCGGTAGTATTTAACAGCTGGGCTGGTAAGCAAGTGGCTCATAAAACGGCTACCCGCTAGCGTGCGCAGCATTAGCTCATTGGATAAAATTTCCTGCACGGTATCATCCTCAAAAAATTCCCGCATGGCGGCGGCATCTTCGGTAAAGGAAAGCAACATCTGCGGGTCCGCCAGTAACGGCTCCACGTCCGGGCGTTCCAAAAAAGCTTGTATCATTTTTTCGTTGGAAAGCAAATAACGCATCAGTTCCGGGTCGGACATATTAGAAGCGAAGTTAGTCGTCAACGCCCAAGGTGCCGCTCCAACGATTTCGTAATTTTTATCCGTAAATGTTTTTAAATTAAACCGACTGATAATGGGTAACGTGGAACCTAAATTACTAACGGCTACGTTGCGGTCGTGCCCTTCCTGAATTTGCACATACGTTACGCCCCGAGTGGGATTAAATTCCTTATCGGCAAACGTAAGGCCTTGCAATTGTTCGGGGTCCAACGCGGCGGTTAAATTTTCCGCACGATGTTTGGCAATCATCCAAAATAGTAGCGTAATTACAACCAGCGCACACACTCCCGCAGCCACCAACACCGTCAGCCCGCTCCAAATACCCAGGCCTTCTTCCGCCACCGGCTGGGGCAACGGCTGCTCTTGCGTAAGCGTGGGGATATTTTCTTGCGGCTGTGCGGGAACATTTTCCTGTTTCATCGGCAAGCGTTCCCTTACGTTTTGCACTAAATTTCTTAACGAGGCAATCAATTTATCTTTATCCATACAATTACCCGGCCCGTGTAAACAAAGGCCTAATCAAGTATAATTTATTATATGAAATCCGGCGGTTATTTGACACGCCGGGGGAGGATCCCATGCAAAAACAAATTTTTTACCACGATACCGATTGCGGCGGCGTAGTCTACTACGGCAATTACCTAAAATTTTTTGAAGAAGCCCGCACCCTTTACATGCAGGCGCGCGGTTATTCTATCACGAAACTAATGAAACGCGGTTTGTTTTTTGTAGTCGCCCGGCAGGAGGTAGAATATAAATATCCGGTACGCTATGGCGACGTAATTACCGTGGATACCCGGATTTTGGAAACGTCCGACATTAAAATTGTGTTTGAAAATATCATCAAAAACCAAGACGGACGGCTTTGCACCAAAGGGAAAACAACCCTTGTTTGCGTAAACGCGCAAGGCATGCCGACCCCCATGGGCGTAGAAATAAAAACCGCCATGGGCCCGACGGCAAATTAAGGCAAGGAATAAATACGGCCGTTTGCACTGTTGGCAAGATATGTTCCGTTAAACAGTTTTCGGCAATAAGCACCTGCGGTCGGCCTGAACGAATTGCCGACCGCCCGTTCATAACATAAAAGATCTCCTTGCCGGGAGTCATTGAGCGTAATCATAAATCCACCGCCCTCATACTTACCACTCGTGCGCAGCAAAACAATTGCTTTTAGATTATTTACGTTGCTGTATAAATCAATCGCCCAGTCTTTGTTGGTACATCCACTGATTATCGTGGTACACAAAAATTTTTCTTTTTGTTCTTCGGAAAGGCCGACATCCAAC
>JAKSPG010000059.1 GCA_024405075.1 Elusimicrobiaceae bacterium
ACAGGGTACGGCGGGAAGTGTACGCCGCAAGATTCACACTCGGCTCGTAAAAAAGACAACTCAAAATCGGCATTGTGTGCCACCAACACGCACCCGTCAAACATGCCCAATAGACGCGGCAAAATTTGCTCAAAACGGGGCGCGGTTTTGACCATTTCGTTCGTAATACCGTGGATGGCAATCACTTCAGGTGACATGGGGATACCGGGGTTGAGCAAGGTAGAAAATTCGTCCACCACGCGTCCGTTCTGCGAAACGCTGACAGCCACCTCGCAAATTTTGCCGCCACCGTCAGGCGACAGACCGGTAGTTTCCGTATCTAAACAAGCAAATTTAAGTTCGGCTAATTCCATAAATTACAAATAAAAACGCAAACGCACCAAGAAACCGATTATTACTGCGCCCAGCGACCCTACATAAAAAGAAAACCGGGATACGTCCATCAGCCGGATTCGGCGCGCATACAAACACGCCCCGAACCACACGGCCAGCAGTACCGTCCAACGCCAGCCGGGCAACAGCATAATTAAAAAGAAAATCGCCCGTACCATCATCATCAGCCACCGTTCATCAAACGAAACGGCCTTTACGCCGTAACGGTCCTGCTCCACGGAAACCATGAGCCACCCGGTTACCCGTGTAGCACATAACAATCCTACAAAGAAAATAATCCACGGTTCGGCAAAAAAGGTGCCTGTTTCGTACAGTGCGTGAAACGGCACACATAAAAACAAGAACAATAAATTAACTGCATTTTTGATGAAGAACGTAAACACATAGCCGTGTTTTATCTTGCCACCAAACTGGACGAAATCGTCCGTCAATACGTGGAACAAACCAAAAAGCAAAATACACATCCACCCAGGCAGGTCCACCAGTTCCAAAAACGGCCAGGGCATGGTCAAATAACCGTAGCAGAGCGTCAAGCTCCAAAATAAAAACACAATCCCATGCAGAATCATCCCTCGCGTGCGATTTTGGGCGCGCAAGAGGTTAATCGTGCGGTGAAAGAACGTAAAATCCGTTAAAAAATATGCTAAAAACAAACGCCAAAATACAATCATTTGCCCTCCTTGGGTAATTCAACGGTAAAGGTACTTCCCTGCCCGAGCCGGCTACTTACGCGAATCGTTCCGCCATGCGCCTGTACAATTTGGCGGCTGATAAATAATCCTAACCCGTAACCGGGCTTATCGCCGTTGACTTGGTGATATTTTTGAAACAGCCCTTTTTGCTCCTGCTCGCTTAAACCGATACCACTATCAGCCACTGTAATAAAGTAGCATTTTTCGTCTTGTTTTGCATCTAAACGCACAAAACCTTTATCTGTAAATTTAATAGCGTTGGAAACTAAATTCGTCAGCACCCGTTGCAATAGTTTGGGGTCTGCCGTTACGTGAAAAGAAGGCACGTGATTTTCCAAACGCAACCCTTTTTCCGCCGCGGTGGGAGCCAGCGTATCCGCCACCTGGCAGGCCACGGCGGCCAGATCCACCTCTTGTTTTTGGGCGGCTAACATCCCTGTTTCCACGCGCGACACGTCCAGCACGTCCTCCAACAAAGCCGATAAATCACGCGCGGCCCGGCTCATCAACTCCAGGTATTGTTTTTTTTCTTCTTCACTTACCTTACCGCTTTGCAAAATATGTAAATACCCCTGCAAACCCAGTAGCGGCGCGCGCAAATCATGTGCAACGGCGCGAAACACCTGCTCCTTCATTTCGCTTACTTGGGTACGCAACTGCAAGGCCTGATAGTCCTGCAAGTCGGCGGTCATTTTGTTAAAGTCGTTAATGAGTTGTTTAAATTCCCCCCAGCCGATATCCGGGTCTATGTGTTGGTCCAAATGCCCGGCAGATACTTCGCGCGCCGCGTGCGACAGGGCGCCAATCGGTTCGCCCAACCGTTCGGCAAATGTCAGCGCGCCGAAGTAAGAAAGCGTGGCAATTGTCAGCAAGAAAAGGGCTAAAATAATGTTGGTGTAGTAAATACTGCGGTACGCTTCGCTTTTCAACTGTAACACCGCTACATACGCCCCCAGCACCGGGGTAGGTGCAAAAGCCCCCACATACGTTTCTTGTGAGGTAGTAAGGCGGGTAATCAAACGGCTCTTGCCGGCGAATGCTTTTTGGAGAGAAGCCGCATCAAAATCCGGCTTATACTGGTATTCGCTGGTATAAACCGAGCCGTCCTGATCCACCAAATAAATATGCCCCGTAGTGCCGATACGTTGCTCCTGCACGCGAGCCAAAAAACTAAAGAAACTTAATATACCGTATAAGAAATCCCCATTGGGAAGCGGATAAATAAACTCGCTAATCGGCCGGCCGGACACCACATCAAAGCTGCTCACAAACAACCGCCCCACTTGCGACACATCAGGCAGCGACTCCTCATTCTCCAACTCCACCGGGGGAAGCTGGGCTAAAAATTGTTTATCTCCGGCGCGGTAAAGTTCCTTGCCTTTTGGGGACAAAACCGCCAACATCAAAAAATCGGGGTTGGCGGCCAGCGCATCTTGCAAAAGCGGCTGCGGGTTTTTGCGCTGGGATAATACGTCGGACAATTTTTGCGAAAACGATAAGCGCCACGTCAAATCTTCAATGTGCTGGTTCATGGAGGAGGAAACAATTTGCGCCAGGTTGGCGTGCGTTTCCAATATATTATCTTTTAGGTGCACCTGATAATACGCCAGCAATAACATCAGCGGCACCATCGGTATCAGCACCACCAGCAAAAACAGTTTGAATAATTTAGAAAATAAAGACATAGTCCCTCTTGTAGATATTATATCAATTACATGCCGCTGCATAGCAAAATATCCTGCTTATACCGGCCGGATATTTGCTACAATAACAGTGTTGTAAAGGAGTTTGAGGTCCCCGCGCAAGGGGAAAAATTAAAAAATTTAATCTGTTTTTGGAACCGTCTGAGAAACGGACCTTTACCGCAAGGTAAATGTATTCACGCTAAAAACAGCCATTACAGACACAAGATAAACGGACTAATTACCCGGTTGTCTTGTGTCAAATGTTTCTTGCCTGGCAAGAAACTACGGCTGTTGTTTGTTAAGGGTGTGAATACACTTAATGGGCAAGAGCCGTTTTTATACACGTTTTTCCAAAACAGTTATGGAGAACGTGTATGAAACACAACAAATCGGGTTTTACCCTCATTGAATTATTAGTCGTTGTTTTAATCATCGGCATTCTAGCCGCGGTGGCGTTGCCGCAATACCAAGTGGCAGCCTTCAGCCGCGAATGTAAGCGCTATCGTCTTTCCAATGCATCCTTCCATATATATCCCTCCGGAAATCTATGCGTGACATCCGGAAATGGCTGGACCATAGATCTGCACAAACGCGATGTCACCTCTATTTGTTATCCGTCTAATACAGATACTATCGGGGAACGTGTTTGCAAATCCTTTGGGCCAAAAATAGAAGGGCGCACTAGCAGTGCAAATACGGCAGTATATGAAATAAAATACTAACCGTTATACAACTTTTGACAAACAGAACTAAACAGCACAGGAATTATTTGGCGCAAACAAGCAACAACGGCACAAACATTTTTATAAGGTGGAGATCCCCGACAGAAAATTTCGGGGATGACACCTTATTGTTTGTGCCGTTGTACGCGTTTATAGAAGATAACAAGGCCGTTTTATTACTTCTTCAACTGCTCTAATACTTTGGGCAGTATCTGTGTCACGTCGCCCACCAGCCCGTATTTGCATACATTAAATATCGGAGCGTTGGCGTCTTTGTTTATGCCCACGATTACGTCGCTGTGTTCAATACCGACCACGTGTTGTACCGCACCGGAAATTCCGCACGCTACATAAAACTTAGCCGCAATCGTTGCGCCGCTTTGGCCGATTTGTTTATCTTTTTCTTTAAGTCCCAAATCAATCGCCGCGCGGCTGGCACCTACGGTGCCGCCCAGTTTAGTAGCCAGATTTTCCAGCAAATCAAAACCGGCTTTGTTTTTCATACCGCGTCCGCCGGCAATAACCACTTCGGCTTCGTCCAATTTCACACCGCTTGCGGGCGGATCAAACTGCGTGCTGATCACGCGCACCTTGGCGGCATCTACGGGAACGGCTATCATTTCCGTCACTACTTGCGCCATGTTACCGGGCGCGGAAACGACTTTTTTAAATACGTTGGGCCGCACGGTGGCCATTTGCGGGCGGTAGTCCGGGCATTTGATATCGGCCATGATGTTGCCGCCAAACGCCGGACGGGTTTGAATTAAATTACCGTCTTTGATAGCAAGCCCCGTGCAATCGGCCGTAAGTCCCACAAAAAGTTCCGCGGCCAACCGCGGGGACAAATCGCGCCCGATGTAGGTGGACGGGAAAAGCACCACACTGGGGTTATATTTTTTAATAAGCGTGCCCAAAGCGTTAGCGTACGCGGCGGTATTATACTGTGCATACGCGGGCGAATCTACGACGTAAATTTTATCTGCGCCGTATTGGGAAATTTCCGCAAAGAACGGCGAAACATTACTGCCGATAACTACCGCGCATAATTCTTCGCCCACTTGGCTCGCCAGTTCGCGCCCTTTGGACAGCAGTTCATACCCCACCGAGCGCACGTGTTGAGTTTGGCCGTTGTTGCCGATTTCCACAAACACCCACACGCCTTTGTAAGCCGATAAATCTTTTTTAACTGCCGCACCTGCCGGTAGCGAAAGCGCACCCACCGGGCATTGGCTCACACATGCACCGCACATCGTACACGCGGCTGAAGCTACCGCCTTGCGGTTTACCAAAGAAAGCGCCCCAAACGGACACACGGTGGTGCACTTACCGCACCCTACGCAATTTTGGGAAATCTGAATCATTTGAGGACACTCTCCTTTTTTAAAATTTCTACAAATTTATTAGCCAATTCCGCAGCGGAGCCGGAGAACATCTCCCCTTTCTGCCGCGCCGGCGGCGGGAAAATACGGTCCACACGCGTGGGTGAGCCGTTAAGCCCCAGCTTGCTCGGGTCGGCCCCGATATCGCCGTCCGTCCAGGTGCGCACCAGTTTATCTTGCGCTTTATGCGCCGCCATGAAAGAAGGATATTTGGCTACGTAATCGTGCGGCATGGTCATCGTAACCAGTACAGGCAAATCGGCCTCTAAAATTTGGTGACCGCCTTCCATGAGTTTTTTAACGACTACGGTTTGACCGTTGGCGTCAATGTGCTCACAAAACGTAATTTGCGGGATACCCAAATGGTAGGCCATTTCCGGCCCGGTTTGGGCAGTATCGCCATCAATAGCCATTTGACCGCAAAGCACCAAATCAAATTGACCGATTTTTCTAACCGCCATAGCCAACGCATAGGCCGTGGCCCACGTGTCCGAGCCGGCAAACGCACGCGCAGACAAGAGTACGCCTTCATCGGCCCCCAATGCCAGCGCCAGGCGGATGACCGCCGTGGCTTGCGCCGGGCCCATGGACAAAACAGTTACTTTGGCGCCTGTTTTGGCTTTGATTTCAAGTGCTTTTTCCAGGGCGAAATGGTCGTACGGATTTAAAATGCTGGGCACGCCCGCCCGGATCAGCGTACCGGTTTTGGGGTCCACTTTGACTTGGGTAGAATCGGGTACTTGTTTAATACAAACGATGATATGCATAAGTTTTCCTATTTTTTAAAGATTTCACGCAACTTGGCCGATACGCTGTCCATATCGTCAATCAGTCCGCGCATTTTGTCTTCAATAGCTACCAAGTTGACGGCCTGGCTGACCTCGGCTGTGTTAATCGCCGGGCAGGTGCCCAAAATCAGGCGCAAGCCTTCGCTGGCCGTCTTAAAGGCACTTTGGCGGGCATTGACGCGCGCCATGGTGCAAAGCGTAGCCAAATCAAAGCGGCTGCCTTCGGTAATAATTTTGCCCGCGCATTGGCGCGTAAACACGGCAGCCACTTCCATTTCGCTGATTAAATCGCCCAGCATAAAGGTAACGTATTGGTGACGGGTCAGCTTATTAACGCGGCAATCTTCCAGCACGCGTGCCAACGCTCTAAACCCAAGTGCCACGCTATCGGCACCAACGTCCGGGTGTTGCGCGTGTAAGGCGTCAAATTCCGCCGCTTGATTTAAGTAATACTGCCCGCGCGATTTTAAGTGTTCTTGCCAGCGACCGCGGAAAATGGTCATTTCCAATACTTCACTGGTACCTTCGTAAATGCAGGTAATTTTAACGTCGCGTTTGATTTTTTCTACGGCAAATTCTTTAGTATAGCCAAAACCGCCCATGGCCTGTATGTCGTCTTCAGCGGCTGTCTTGCCGGATCCGGTGGCATAGACTTTGTCAGTCGATACTTGGGTAGCCAGCCCGTGGTTGTTGACTTCCAACTGTTTAGCCGTCCAATCAATGTACGCGCGCGCCGCCTCAAAGCGGATATAATGCGGCGTGATGAGTTTTAACATAAACCCTTGTTTTTGGGCAAGCGGGCCACCGGCTTGAATGCGTTGCTGGGCATATTCCAGGGCAGTTTCCACGGCTTCTTCTCCGCCGCCTAACCCAAACGCCGCTACCATAAGGCGCGTATAGCCGAACACGGCTTGCGCTTGTAAAAATCCTTGTCCTTCTTTAAGGCCGATTAAATTTTCCGCCGGCACATAGACTTCGTCAAACGCCAGTCCCGCCGTGTTGGACAAGCGGATACCGTGTTTATCTTCGTGTACGTCTTGCGTAAAACCGGGCGTGCCCTTTTCTACAATAAACCAGCTCGGGCCGCCGGGAGCGAGCGCTAAAACGGTGTAAATATCGGCTACGCCGCCGTTGGAAATCCACATCTTGCTCCCAGTAATTTTGTAGCCGACCACTTTGCCGTCTTTAATCACGTGTTCCGCGCGGGTACGTAAGGAAACGAGGTCAGACCCGGCATCGGCTTCCGTCGCGCCGTAGGCAACCAGTTTATTTTCTTGCGCGATTTTTTTAAACCATTTAGCTTTTTGTTCAGGCGTACCGCCGACGTTTAACGGGTCGCTTCCTAAAAACGTAGCAAACACGCCGGTAGCGATACCCAAGTCAATGCGGGCGAGTTGTTCGCACACGCGGTAGATTTCGGTAGTTTGTCCGCCCAGGCCGCCGTATTCTTCCGGGATGAGCAGTAAATGTACGCCCAGGATATTATGGTCATACATTTCTTTTAAGATGTCTAAAGGAATTTCATTTTTTGCATCGTGTTCCCGCAAGAGGTTGAAGGAAATGCGGTTTTTGGCGTATTGGCGCAAACTGTCTAACATCAGGTTGCGAGTCATCAAATCGTTTTTAGCCATGTAGTCCGGCCTCCCAAAATAACATATAGGTGTATGATACTATTTTTTGGGGATAGGAAAAAAGAGACCTGCCCTTTTTAGGGTTGATAGGAATAAGAGCG